>JANOUJ010000314.1:0-14032 GCA_031416815.1 Chitinophagaceae bacterium | reverse complement strand
AAAATAACTGGCATGAAATATTTATTCACTTTTTTGGCCTTTGTTGCTTTTCAAAATATTGTAAATGCACAGCAGGAGCCAGGCGTTACCAAAATATTTATTGTTCGCCATGCTGAAAAGGAGGCTGGTAAAGACCCTTTTTTAACCGCTGCCGGTAATGCCCGTGCCGGAGACTTAATGCGCAGGCTAGAAGGTGAAGGAATACAAAAGATATATGTCAGCCAATACAAGCGCACCCAAAATACAGGAGATAGTATGAGGCTGCAATTAAAAATTGATACGGTTCATTATGCAGCCGATACAATTTGCGACAACCTCATCAATGCCATAATGGAGCATGGAGATTTTGGAAAAACAATTTTAATAATCGGGCACAGTAATACTATACCGCAGATCATCAGGAAGTTTGGCGTAACTGATTACCCTTATGGAGATATACCTGACAACGGGTTTGATAATTTGTTTTTGGTTACTTATAAGAAGGAAAAGGCAAAAGTGAAAGTGATGAAATATGGCGCTAAGTCGGCGGCTTCTGTGGGGATGCAGTAATTCGTAATAATATTCCGCAACCTTCCTAAAATGTGACACTCTATATGGATAAAAAAATTATTCTTGTTATAGCAA
The DNA here is from genome assembly GCA_031416815.1 of Chitinophagaceae bacterium. Lineage (GTDB taxonomy): Bacteria > Bacteroidota > Bacteroidia > Chitinophagales > Chitinophagaceae > Ferruginibacter. Next base: position 13,408 of record JANOUJ010000314.1, on the reverse strand, counting down.
CAATTATTTCTTGCTTTTATTGTTTCCGGTTCGGTTACATTCTGACGGGTTATGGACACGGTGGACAATTACTTGGAATTCCTTTTACAATTATAATGATTACATTGACTATTCTTTATTTTAGTACAACACAAGGCAAATTAAATAAAAAAATATTTAGCCTTGCATCTATCTATTTTATTACACTTTCCTTTTTCAGTGTTATCGTAGAAGCAATTATCAGAGGCAGCCCAAATTCTTTTGAAATTCTTTATTTGGAGTCCAAAGGAAATATTGGTAAAATCTTTGGTGGTTGTTTGGTGGTAGGATTAATCGCAACCATTATTGTTTTCAAGAAAATTAGTAGAGGTCAGGCAAATTAGATGTAGTTCATCATTATACTGCCACCAAAAAAATGTGTACTACAAAGTTGGCTAACGAAAGGTTGCAAAATTTCGGTCCTGCATCAAGCTCTGCTACTTACAACAACACGCCACTCAAAAATAAATATGCCACCGAAAAATAAATAATTATACCAGTCACATCAACCAGTGTTGCCACAAACGGCGCCGAAGAAGTTGCCGGATCAAATTTCATTCTTTTTAAAAAGATAGGTAACATAGATCCAGCCAATGTGCCCCATAAAACAACTCCCAAAACAGAAACACCGGTAACCATGGCCAATAAAAACGTATGAGTGCCATACAAATGGGGCTCTACATAACTCCACATATAAGTTCTTAAAAAGCCTACCAGTCCAAGAATTCCGCCAAGCACCAAACCGCTTTTTATTTCTCTTTTTAAAATGATGAACCAATCGGCAATCGTGATTTCGGCCTTTGCCATGGCTTGTATTATTAGTGTCGATGCCTGGCTTCCCGTATTACCACCGCTTGAAATGATAAGTGGCACCAACATATTGAGTACAAGTACCTGTTTAATTTCATCTTCAAAAAAACTCATGGCGCTGGCGGTTAATAATTCTCCTGCAAAAAGAACAACGAGCCATGGCGCCCGTTTACCGATCAGTTTCCAGAACGGCATATCCAGGTAAGGCTCATCCAAAGCTTCAGTGCCACCGATCTTTTGAATGTCTTCACTGTACTCCTCTTCGGCCACCCACAGGATATCGTCAATGGTTACAATGCCCAGTAAAATATTGTTGTCATCCGTTACCGGTAATGCCACCCGGTTATTCATCTTAAAAACATCGCTGGCCATTTCCTGGTCGTCGGTAACATGCAAGGCTATAAAACGGCCATCCATTATCTCCTTTACTTTTGTATGTGGTTCAGCTAAAATAAAATCACGTATCCTGATATCATCCAGCAATTCATCAGCTTCATTGATCACATAAATAACATCAATGGTTTCGCTGCCACGGGCGTGTTTTCTTATAGTTTCAAATACCTCGGCTACGGTGTTTTCTTCATACACATATACATAATCGGGTGTCATTATCCTGCCCATACTGTTTTCAGGATAACCCAGCAATTCAAGTGTGTCCCTACGTTCGTCGGGGTCTAAGGTTTTTATCAGATCCCGTACAATGCTATTGGGTAATTCTTCCAAAAAGGCCACCCGGTCATCGGCGGGCAATTCATTTAACAGCTCCGTGGTTTTAATGACCGGTAAATTTTTTATGATCCTTTTTTGTGCGGCTAATTCAAGAATTTTAAAAACGCTGGCAGCACGATGAATGGAAAGCAGTGAAATGATCTGGCATTCATAATCCTCATTTTCGTAGATGAGATCGGCGACGTCACTAATATTCTGGTCATTCAGGAATTCCTGTATGGCCAGTTGATTGTCAGAAGCGATCACTTCTTCAAACTGTTGTTGTATTGATATTTCGTCAACTTCGCTTTGCATCGGTTTTTTGTAATTAAATTGCGTTACAATGGTGCCGCAATTTAGCCCATTTATCTTTAAGCAAATGTTATGCTAAAGCCTTATTTATTTGTTGATAATACGAGCGGAAAGGGGAGGGGTGTCTTTACCCACGAACGCATTCCTGCTAATACCGTTATAGAGGTTGCACCGGTTATTGTTATGCAACATGCCGACAGGCAGCACCTGGATAAAACATTGCTGCATGATTATATTTTTGAATGGGGAAAGGAAAAAGATAAATGCGCCATGGCGCTAGGGCTAATACCTATTTATAATCATAGCTACAAAAGCAACTGCGAATATTTTATGGATTATGAAGGCAGTTCAATTATGGTAAAAACAGTAAGCGTAATTGAAAACGGAGAAGAGCTTACCATTAATTATAATGGTGACTGGAATGACAGAAAGAAAGTTTGGTTTGATGTAAAGTAAAATGCAGGTTTAGAAAGTTTAGGAGTTTAAAAGTTTAGGCATGTTGCCAATGCGACTAAACTTTTAAACCCTAAACTAAAATTGAATTAAGCTTGCTCTATCAATTGTATCTCAGCAAACAGCCTTACTTCTTCACTAACCATAACTCCACCAGCCTCAGTTACAGCATTCCAGGTAAGACCAAAATCTTTGCGGTTAATTTTTCCGTTAATGGTAAAACCAGCCTTGGTATTGCCCCACGCATCTTTAACCACACCACCAAATTCAACTGATAATTTCACATTTTTGGTTACATCACGTATGGTAAGGTCGCCGTATAATTCATACGAGCCATCGCTGTCAACATTTTCGGTTTTGGTTGCTTCAAATTTCAGCTGAGGAAATTTCTCTGCATCAAAGAAGTCAGCGCTTTTCAGGTGGGTGTCTCGTTGTTCATTATTTGTTGAGATAGAATTTACATCGCCCGTAAAACTCACTTTGGCTGTTGAAAAGTCCTCATCTTCGGTTTGCGCCGAAACAGTAAAAATGTTAAAACTACCCGTAACATTGGTGATCATCAGGTGTTTGATCTTGAACTGTACTTCGCTGTGTGTGGGGTCTAATGCCCAGGTTTTAGTTGCCATGATTTTTAATTTTAAGTGCAAGCTACTAATTAATGTTTAAACATTGAAATTTATTTTTGAACTAGTTTATAAATAAAAAAATCCCCCAACACCATGACGGGGGATCCTATACAGACTCATAAAAGCTGTTATTTGTTCGCTTCAAACTCCCTGCGGATGATATTTAACGCTGCGCCTGCTTTAAACCATTCGATCTGCTGTTCATTGTAAGTATGATTTACATTGATCGTGTCAAACGTTCCGTCAATATGGTTAAATACCATTTGCAGCTGTATTCCCGGTGCAAAAGTTGTTAAGCCCATAATATCAATGCGGTCATCTTCCTGAATTTTGTTGTAATCTTCTTTATCATCAAAGGTTAAACCCAGCATACCCTGTTTTTTCAAATTTGTCTCATGAATGCGGGCGAATGATTTTACCAATACCGCCCTTACGCCCAGGAACCTTGGCTCCATGGCCGCATGTTCTCTTGAAGAACCTTCTCCATAATTTTCATCACCCACTACTACTGAACCTATGCCTGCAGCGTTGTAAGCTCTTTGTGTAGCTGGTACGGGGCCGTATTCGCCGGTCAATTGATTTTTAACGTTGTCGGTTTTCTCGTTAAAGAAATTCAATGCACCAATCAGCATATTATTACTGATATTATCAAGATGGCCACGGAATTTTAACCAGGGCCCAGCCATCGAAATATGATCGGTGGTACATTTTCCTTTAGCTTTTATCAGGAGCCTTAAACCTTTAAGGTCTGTGCCTTCCCATGCAGCAAAGGGTGCCAATATTTGCAATCTGTCCGAGGTAGAAGAGACCAATACTTCAACATTACTGCCATCTTCTGCAGGGGCCTGAAAGCCTGCATCTTCTACAGCATATCCTTTAACCGGCATTTCAATTCCAAGTGGTTCTTCCAGTTTAAATTTTTCTCCTTTATCGTTGGTAAGAAAATCAGTTAATGGATTAAAAGACAGTGAACCTGCAATAGCCAATGCGGTTGTAATTTCCGGTGAAGCCACAAATGCGTGTGTATTTGGATTGCCGTCATTCCTTTTAGAAAAATTGCGGTTGTAAGAAGTAACAATAGAATTTTTTCTTGTAGGGTCGATCGAGTGCCTTGCCCACTGCCCAATACAAGGTCCGCATGCATTGGCTAAAACAACGCCGCCCATTTTTTCAAATATACTTAAGTAACCATCACGCTCAACAGTATATCTAACCTGCTCCGAACCGGGTGTGATAGTAAATTCCGCTTTTGCTTTATAGCCATTATCCGAAGCTTGTTTTGCAATAGAGGCTGCACGGGTGATATCCTCATAAGATGAGTTGGTGCAGGAACCGATCAGTCCAACTTCCATTTGATCCGGCCAGTCATTCACTTTAACAGCGTCGGCGAATTTAGAAATCGGCCACGCCAGGTCCGGCGTAAAAGGCCCATTGATATGTGGCTCCAGTTCCGATAAGTTTATTTCAATAACCTGGTCAAAATAATTTTCGGGGTTTGCATACACATCGGCATCGCCCGTGAGGTGTTCTGCAATGGCATCGGCGCCATCAGCAACCTCAGCTCTGCCGGTACCTCTCAAATATTCGCCCATTTTTGCATCATAACCAAAGATGGATGTTGTTGCTCCAATTTCGGCACCCATATTACAAATGGTTCCTTTGCCGGTGCATGATAAAGAAATTGCACCATCTCCAAAATATTCAAGGATCGCACCGGTACCACCTTTTACTGTAAGTATGCCGGCCACTTTTAAAATAATATCTTTTGAAGCCGTCCAGCCGCTTAATTTACCAGTAAGCTTTACACCGATCAGTTTGGGAAACTTCAGTTCCCAGGGCAATCCTGCCATCACATCACAGGCATCGGCACCACCCACACCAATGGCTATAATGCCCAGTCCGCCTGCATTTACGGTATGGCTATCGGTCCCGATCATCATACCACCTGGAAAAGCGTATTGCTCCAGTACAACCTGGTGAATAATGCCTGCTCCTGGTTTCCAAAAACCAATTCCGTATTTGTTTGATACAGAAGCCAGGAAATCATATACCTCTTTATTTTGCGTTTTTGCCTTTGTAAGATCTGCATCGGCTCCAACTTCGGCTTGTATCAGGTGATCGCAATGCACGGTAGAAGGAACAGCCACTTGTTTACGGCCTGCCTGCATAAACTGCAGCAAAGCCATTTGTGCAGTAGCATCCTGCATTGCCACACGATCGGGGGCAAATTCCACATAATCTTTTCCTCTTTCATAAGCAGTAGTAGCCGCTCCCTGCCAAAGGTGGGCATACAATATTTTTTCTGTAAGGGTAAGGGGTTTGCCGGTTGCTTTACGGGCAGCGTCAATACGGGCACCAAAGTTGCTGTACAACTTTGTGATCATGTCAATGTCGAAAGCCATGGTAATAATTTAAAAAATGTGCGAATGTGCTAATTTGCTAATGGGTGGAAGAGTAAAAAGGGCTGATTGCACCGGATTCATTAGCAAATCAGCTAATTATCGAATCAGCTAATTAATAAGTTGCAAATTTACGAAAACTGAGTCATTTTTTAAAGCGCTTTGTTTTTGGATTAAAATGTGTTTAAATTAGCAGCATGAACAGGGTCAAACATTTTATTGAATGGCATGTATTTGGCGTATGTTCTGCCATTGGCGAAAAGATGGGCATCGCTACATCAACCATCCGTAAATATTTTATCTACATGTCGTTCATGACATTGGGTTCACCTGTTATTATTTATTTTTTTGTGGCGTTTTGGATGAATATTAAGCGGTATATATTGAATGCGAGGAGGAATCCTTTAAGATATTTGTAAAAACCCCCTCCGCCCCCTGAAGGGGGAACTTGCGAAGATTTTAGCGAAGAATAATAACCTGCAAAAAAAAATTCTATTGAAAAATAGTGCAAAACATAATTGTTCCCCTTTAGGGGTTAGGGGCAATAGCTTTTCTTATCCTTACCAATTTCTCCAACAAATTTTCCAGCAGATCCAATCTAAGCATATTAGCTCCATCGCTTTTTGCAACAGCAGGGTTGGGATGTGTTTCAATAAATAAACCATCGGCACCAGTTGCAATAGCCGCTTTGGCAATGGTTTCGATCAGTTCAGGATTACCGCCTGTAATGCCGCCTGATTGGTTTGGCTGTTGCAATGCATGGGTGCAATCCATAATTACCGGTACGTTTATCTCTTTCATCCAGGTAATATTCCTGTAATCAACCACCAGGTCGGTATAGCCAAAAGTATTTCCCCTTTCAATTAAACCCACTTTATCATTTCCCGCAGCATTAATTTTTTCCACCGCAAATTTCATGGAAGGGCCACTTAAGAACTGGCCTTTTTTTACGTTTACAATTTTACCGGTTTTTGCTGCAGCAATCAGCAGATCGGTTTGCCGGCAAAGGAAGGCAGGTATCTGAAGTACATCTACATATTCTGCAGCCAAAGCAGCTTCTTCGGCTGTATGAATATCGGTTGTGGTTGGAATAGCAAACCTTTCTCCCACTTTTTTTATCAGCTCTAAAGCATTTCTATCACCAATGCCTGTGAACGAAGTGCCCGCAGTACGGTTTGCTTTACGGTATGATGCTTTGAATATATAAGGAATCTCCAGTTTGGCGCAGATGGCTGCAACTTTTTCAGCAATATCCATCACCATTTCCTCGCTTTCTACCACGCATGGGCCCGCAATGAGGAAGAAATTATTGTCTTTATATCTTTGATTACTGAAGAGATCTTTTAAATGTTTTTCCATGACGCAAAGTTAAGGTGTAAATTAATTACTCTAATTAAAACGAACCTGTCTGCCGCAGGCAGGTTACACGAATTTCTTTTAAACAGAAGTGATTAATTTAGGAATTAAAAAATTCGTGTAATTAGTGTAATTAATTGAAATTCGTGTAATAAATAAGTTTATGGTAAAAGATAAGATATTGGTTATCGGTGCCTCGGGGCAAATAGGAGTAGAACTTACTTTGGCTTTAAGAAAAATGTATGGTAATGCCAATGTGGTGGCATCCGATCTTAGGGAAGAAAATGAGCTGCTGAAAGGTACCGGCCCTTATGTAAGCCTTGATGTGATGAACAAGGAGATGCTGCATGTGCAAGTGATCCGCCAGGGCATTACCCAGATATATTTACTGGCAGCAATTCTTTCTGCTACTGGCGAAAAAAATCCCAACCTTGCCTGGAACCTGAATATGCAAAGCCTGCTTAATGTACTTGACATTGCCCGGGAAGAAAATCTGCATAAGGTTTACTGGCCTTCTTCCATCGCTGTTTTCGGGCCAACATCACCAAAACAAGACTGCCCACAGCAAACCATTATTGAGCCGGTTACCGTGTATGGCATCAGTAAATTTGCCGGCGAGTTCTGGTGTAATTATTATAACCGGCGTTATGGAGTTGATGTTAGAAGTTTGCGCTATCCCGGATTGATCAGTTATAAAAGTGCACCCGGTGGCGGTACTACAGATTATGCCGTAGAAATTTTTCACGAAGCTCTGGAACACAAAAAATACGAATGTTTTTTAAGGGAAGATACTTACCTGCCCATGATGTATATGCCCGATGCCATCAGGGCAACCATAGAGCTGATGGAAGCTGATGCTTCAAAAATATCTGTGCGTACTTCCTACAATATTTCGGGTATGAGCTTTTCGCCAAAGGAGATTGCTGCCGAAATTAAAAAGCATATTTCTGAATTTTCGATAAGTTATAAGCCTGATTACAGGCAGCCCATTGCTGATAGCTGGCCGCAAAGCATTGATGATACGGTAGCAAGGAATGATTGGGGATGGAAAGAGGAGTTTACATTGGGTAGTATGACGAAGGATATGTTGGAGAATCTGGGGAAGTAAGAAATCAAAAGTCAAAAGTCAAGAAGCACCCGTTCACAATGAGATTCATTTTTTTTTAATTTTGATTTTTGACTTTGCCTCAAATCAACTTATGCTCATACGCATACTTCACCAACCCAATAACACTGCTCGTATTTGTTTTGCGAAAAATATTTTTGCGATGGGTTTCAATGGTGCGTTCGCTTAGGAATAATTTTTCAGCGATCTGTTTATTGCTCAATTCTTTTTCAATAAGCTGAATGATCTCAACTTCCCGGGAAGTTAAATGTGCTTCTTCATTTTCCTTTTTCATTTCGCTGGCCCTGGTCATTTCCTGTAAAACCTCCTCACTGAAATATATGCCGCCTCCGGATATTTTTTCCAAAGCTTGTACCAGTTCCTGCTTACCAATATTTTTTAACACATAGCCGGAGATATCTGCATGATTTATCATCTGGTTAATCAGATCGTTCTGGCCGCTCATAGAAAGTGCCAGTATTTTTATTTCAGGAAATTTTTGATGTACTAGTTGTGATAATTCGGCACCATTTAAACCAGGCATGTGCAGGGCCGGCAACGGCTGCTGCCTGGCATTCGTCAAAATCCTTAAACAGTAATGCATTGGCAAGCGCTCTGTAAGCATTTATTTTTTTACTATTGTCAGGATTAAATTTTATGATGAATTGAAGGCTGTCTATATTGCCTGTCTGTGCATGAATTCTGCTTGCGTTTATAAACAAAAATAAAATGAATAGTAACTTTTTGTAAGTACCCATGCCTTGTAGAGGTTCAATTAAGATAAGCCCAACACATTCTTCATGCTAAAAATACCTTTTTTATCGCAGATATATTCTGCTGCCAAAACCGCTCCCAATGCAAATCCATTGCGGTTGTGGGCGGTGTGTATGATCTCAATGTCATCAACCGCAGAACTGTATACAACGCTGTGGGTACCGGGTGCCGGGTCCTCACGTCTGCTAATGATCTGCAATGCTTCCGGATCGGTAGTCTCATTGTTCACCCATTTCTTTTTGGCCGGTATCGCTTCTATTATTTGTTCAGCTAAGGTAATGGCGGTGCCGCTTGGTGCATCTTTTTTTTGGGTGTGATGAATTTCTTCCATGCTTACAGAATAGGCATCATGCCCTGTCATCAACTGCGCCAGTTTTTTATTTACTTCAAAAAAAATATTTACACCCACACTAAAATTGCTGGCGTATAACAGACTGCCGTTTTTTTCTTTGCATAGATCGTTTACCTCATCCAAGGCGTCAAGCCAGCCTGTACTGCCGCTTACAACCGGGATACCGGCGTCAAGACATTTAGTTATATTGTCTTTTGCACTGTGCGGCCCGGTAAATTCAATGGCAACATCGCATTGCAGCAAATTTTCTTTTGTAAAATCCGCCATGCTGTCAATATCTATCTTGAGCTCAGCAGTATGGCCTCTTTCAAGTGCAATTGATTCAATGGTTTTGCCCATTTTACCATAACCTATCAATGCAATTTTCATACCCCCTAACCCCCTGAAGGGGGAATTATCCGCATTATTCATCTGTAAATTTTATAGTTAGTGATCCCAGAAATAAAGGTAATTATTTTGAACGATTTTTTCCGATGTTGAGCACAATACTTATACAATTGGTGTTGGCAAGCTGGCTATAGCCGGGTTTTATCTGCAGGCTCAGGTCATCGCTTACATCAAAAGTTTTCAGGTGTGCATCAACCGTTGCGTCAACCACATTCAACCCCCAGAAAAGAATAAAGAATAAAACCGTGTAATCAACATTCTGTCGTACCTGGTTCCTGAAAGTTCTTATCCTTTCGGGTTGGGTTAGCAACGAAAAATAAGGTTGAGGTATTTGGAAATCGTTGGTAGCATCGCCATCAACAGCGTTGAGATAAGCATTCTTGGCTTCGTTATACTGCTTTACGTTTCTAAAGAATATAAAAGTAGTTGTACCCAACGCTGCATACACAACCGGAATTTTCCAGTATTTTTTATTTGTGGCCTGTCCCCAGCCGGGCAAAATTGCCGAGCGGTATGTAGCAATGCGTGGGCTGTATGCTTTGGAAGTATCGGGTTTTGAAAATATATTGGTGTTACGCTTTTGTTTTGCAGTTGAAGGCGCTTTTACCGGTGTAGTTTTTTGTGCCAATACCGGTGTACTCAAAAAGATGAAACTTATAAAAAGAAAAATGGTGAAAGCTTTTAACATTAAGATACGTTGATATTAAATTTATCGAGCAAGGCATTTAATTCTTCAACTGAATAGTACTCAAATAAAATACTGCCATTGCCTTTTTTGCCGTGTTTCATCTTTACACGGGTGTTAAAATTCGATGCTAAATTATCTTCAATCTTTCTAAAATTGTCTGGTAGAGCTGGTTTTACACCAAGTTTAACAGCGGGTGTGTATTGTTTTCTCACCAGTTCTTCTGTCTGCCTTACAGAAAGGCCGCTCTTTTTTATTTCGTTGAAAATGTATAATTGTTTATCCACTACGTCAACATTTATCAATGCCCTTGCATGCCCCATACTGATGATTCCGGTACGTACAGCCACCTGTATATCAGGTGGTAATTTCAGCATGCGAATGTAGTTGGTTACAGTGCTTCTTTCTTTGCCCATTCTTTCGGCTACCTGTTCCTGTGTGTATTCCAGTTCATCCATCAGGCGTTTGTAACTTAATGCAATCTCAATCGCATTAAGGTCTTTACGCTGCAGGTTCTCTAAAAGCGATAACTCAAGCAATTGTGCATCATTGGCCTGCCTTACATAAACCGGAATATCTTTTAAACCAGCAAGTTTCGAAGCCCTGAAACGACGTTCGCCTGCAATGAGCCTGTATTTGCCCCCTGGCAGTTTTGAAACGGTAAGCGGTTGAATGATATCATGCATTTTAATAGATGCAGCCAATTCGTTCAGGGCTGTTTCATCAAAATCGTGGCGGGGTTGTTTGGGGTTTACTTCAATCTGGTCAAGTGCAATTCGCATGGATGCAGATGCCTGGTCCACCAACTCGGGTTTTCCACTGGATCCTGCGGATAAATTTCCGGCAGTGTTCTTCAGGTCAGCATCAATGTTTTGTAATAAACTTCTTATTCCTTTTCCTAAAGCGTCTTTTTTATTTGGCGTGGTCATGTTTGTGGTTTGTGGTTTGTAGTTTGTGGTTTGTAGTTTTTGTAAATCAGGCAGATCAACAACAAACAACCAACAACAAACAATAAACTTTATTGTATTATCCTTTCTTCTTCCTTTATTTTGGTCATATTGTTCTTCTGTAAAATTTCTTTCGCAAGGTTAAGATAATTTACAGCTCCTTTACTGTCGGCATCATACAATATAACCGGTTTTCCAAAGCTTGGTGCTTCACTGAGGCGTGTGTTACGGTGAATGATGCTACTAAAGACAATGTCTTCAAAATGACGGCGAACTTCACTTACCACCTGGTTGCAAAGGCGCAGCCGCCCATCGTACATGGTCATTAATATTCCCTCTATTTTCAGATCGGTGTTCAGCCTGTTTTGTACAATTTTAACGGTGTTCAGCAATTTGCCCAGCCCTTCCAACGCAAAGAATTCGGTTTGTACGGGCACCACCACACTATCGGCGGCCGTTAAAGCATTCACAGTTATCAATCCCAGCGATGGCGAACAATCAATGATGATGAAATCATAATTTTCCCGGATGGGCTCCAGTATTTTTTTCAAAACCAATTCCCGGTTGGGGTAGTTAATCATTTCAATTTCGGCACCCACCAGGTCAATATGCGATGGCAGCACGTCCAAAAAAGGAATATCCGACTTTAAAATAATATCTTTTGCCAGTGCATCATTTACCATACAATCGTACAGGCTTTGTGTAATATTGTGCAGGTCAAAACCGGTACCCGTGGTACTGTTTGCCTGCGGGTCGGCATCTACCAGCAGGGTTTTATATTCCAGTACGGCCAAACTAGCCGCCAGGTTTATAGCTGTAGTTGTTTTACCTACACCACCTTTTTGATTTGCTACACCTATTATTTTCGCCATGTGATCGTTGTTGGTTTCTCGTTGTTCGTTTTGCAGTACTCAACGAGAAACGTTGCTTTTAATTCCGCCAAAGGTATTGTAATGTACTTCAAAAACCAGCTTAGTTTCAACCGTTTTTGAAACCGCGACACATAATTCTTTTTTGATAAAATATTTTTTTAGTCCGGACGTCTTTGTCAATAAGAGTTGATACTTCTTTACAAAAGCTGTCAGGATGGCAAATTTAACCATTCGGCATAAAATTGGACAACAAAGAAGCATCTTATTTGTAATATTGGATAATTAGTTTTAAAGCGCACAATTTTATGGTCACTAACATATCTGGAATAAACCGAAAACACAGCAATACCCTGTCAAACCCAAACGCTTAACCCCAAACTCAAAATCGTTCATGCGTACACCATTAGGAGCATTTCTTTTTATTGCCTTTACCATTTTAATGGATACTTATATTTTCCAGGCCATCAAAGCGGTAAGCCAGTCAGCATCGCCAAAAACAAGGGCAATTATTTATGCTGTTTACTGGACAATATCTGCCATAACAATCATCACCTTTTTAATATTCTTTTTTACCGATCATAGTTTTTTAGGCAAAAAATTCAGGACTTATCTATTTGCAACTGCTATCGGGTTGTTTTTATCAAAGCTGATCGTTATAGTTTTTCTTTTTGTTGATGATGTAAGAAGAGCGATACAATGGATTTCAGGGAAATTATTTTTTAAAAACACGGATGTAGATGATATGAGTGGCGATGGTATCAGTCGTTCCACCTTTTTAAGCTGGCTGGGGCTGGCTGCCGGCGGAACCCTTTTTGGAAGTCTGCTGTACGGTTTTAGCAATAAATATAATTACAATGTTAAGCGCATACAATTGGCTTACGATAATTTGCCTGCTGCATTTAAAGGGATGAAAATTGTTCACATCAGCGATATACACAGCGGCAGTTTTACTGATAAAGCCGCGGTAACACAAGGTGTGGAAAAAATACTGAACGAAAAGCCGGACCTTATTTTATTTACCGGCGATTTGGTTAACGACCGTGCTACTGAAATGGATGATTACAAGGATGTGTTCAATAAACTGAATGCGCCACTTGGTGTGTACAGCACATTGGGCAACCATGACTATGGCGACTATGTAAGATGGCCCTATAATGGTATTACAAAGGAGCAAAACCTCGAAAGTCTTAAAAAAGTACATGCCGACATGGGCTGGAAACTGTTAATGAACGAACACGTGGTAATAGAAAAAGAAGGAGCAGCAATTGCTTTATTAGGCATAGAAAACTGGAGTAACAAAGGCCGCTTTCCCAAACATGGCCGCATAGATCTGGCACACGCCGGCGCTGAAAAATATCCTTTTAAAATACTATTGAGCCACGACCCCAGCCATTGGGATGCACAGGTGAAAACCCAATATGCTGATGTGGACCTTACACTAAGCGGCCACACACACGGTATGCAGTTTGGTGTAGAGATACCGGGTTTTAAATGGAGCCCGGTTCAATATATATATAAGCAATGGAGCGGTTTGTATGAAGACGGTAAACAGAAACTGTATGTTAACCCGGGGTTTGGTTTTATTGGTTATCCCGGCAGGGTGG
>JANOUJ010000313.1:0-10529 GCA_031416815.1 Chitinophagaceae bacterium | reverse complement strand
TTGCCTATTTTTATGATAAGAATTTAATCATTTGAATGTATGAGTCGTCCGGTACAATATAACAATCACATAAAATTCGAGGGTATTCCGGAAGGATATATGGGAGAAGGATTTATGGCAACCAATTTGGAAAAAGTGGTGAGTCTTGCCCGTAAAAATTCTATCTGGCCGCTTCCTTTTGCAACCAGTTGTTGCGGAATTGAATTTATGGCAACCGCCGCCAGTCATTATGACCTGGCCCGGTTTGGAGCAGAACGTATGAGTTTTTCTCCACGTCAGTGCGATTTAATGATGGTGATGGGAACTATAGCGAAGAAGATGGCACCCATCGTAAAACAGGTTTACCTGCAAATGGCAGAGCCACGCTGGGTTTTGGCTATGGGAGCTTGCGCTTGTTCAGGTGGCATTTTTGACAGTTACCCCGTTTTGCAGGGAATAGATCAAATTATTCCTGTTGATGTATATGTACCAGGTTGCCCGCCACGGCCCGAAGCAGTATTGGATGGGTTTATGAAAATACAGGACCTGGTAAATGCAGAAGGATTGAGAAGAAGGTATAGTGACCAGTATAAGGATCTGCTGGCTGGGTATGGGATACAATAAAAGTAAAAAGTAAAAATTCAAAAGCGGAGCTTCAATTTTTTGAATTTTGATTTTTGAATTTTGACTTTAAGATATGACTTTGACCAACGAAACGATACAACAAAAACTTACTGAAAAATTTCCTGATCAATTCACTGATTGGCAGGAGCCTTATGGCATGCTCACTTTTACTGCACCCCAAGACCTGAATTTAAAAGTACTCCAGTTTTTATTTGATGATGCAGCATTGAGGTTTCAGTTTTTAACTGATCTGCAGGCCGTGCATTATCCGGATAACAAAGGAGCCGAACTGGCAGTGGTATATCACGTCCACAACCTGGTTGATAATGTAAGGATACGGTTCAAAGTATTCGTTGATATTGAAAAGCCAGATGTGTTTAGTGCAACTGCCTTGTACGCCGCTGCCAATCACATGGAAAGAGAAACATACGATTTTTATGGAGTAAACTTTGTTGGCCATCCAAACCTTATCAGGATATTAAATGTTGATGAGATGGATTATTTTCCGATGAGAAAAGAGTTTCCATTGGAAGACCAAAGCAGGATCGATAAGGATGATGAGATGTTTGGACGATAGAAGCCCCTGAACTTCGTTCGTTCTCTTTCAGAGAACCCCTGAAGGGGGAACTGCGGAGAAGATTGAAGGGAATTATGAAATAAGATTTTTAAGCTCCGAAGGAGCGATAGATTGGTAGAATAAAAAAGTAAATGTTGCAAAGTCCCGTAGGGACGATAGGTTAGAGCAAAACATAATTAAAGTTCAATAATGATTTGCTGTACAAGAGTGCGACGCCAATGAAGTTGATTAAAGAAAAAATGCTGATAACAAAATATTTATAACAAAACATAATCAAAGTCCCCTTTAGGGGATTTAGGGGCATGTCTAACACCGATCATATTTTATTACCGGAAGGAAGTATAGAAAAGCAGACCACCACGCTAAACCTGGGGCCAACGCACCCGGCTACGCATGGCGTTTTTCAAAATATACTTGAGTTGGATGGTGAACGGGTAATGAAATCCACTTCTACAGTTGGCTATATTCACCGTGCATTTGAAAAGATAGCCGAGAGAAGGCCTTTATACCAGATCACACCGCTTACCGACCGGTTGAATTATTGTTCAGCACCCATCAACAATATGGGCTGGCATATTACCTGCGAAAAATTATTAGGATTACAATTGCCAAAAAGAGTTGATTATTTAAGAGTGATCATCATGGAGCTGGCGAGAATTTCAGATCATCTAATTTGTAACTCAATTGTAGGCGTTGATAGCGGAGCTTTTTCAGGATTTTTATATTTGATGCAATACCGTGAATTAATTTATGAAATATACGAAGAGATATGTGGCTCCCGCCTAACTACTACTATTGGGCGTATTGGCGGTTTCGAAAGGAATTTTACTCCTGCGGCATTCAGCAAACTCGAAAAATTCTTGAAAGAGTATCCAAGGGTATTAAAAGAGTTTGAGAATTTGTTTACACGTAACAGGATATTTATGGATCGTACGATCGGTTGCGGACCTATCTCTGCAGAGCGTGCTTTAAATTACGGTTTTACCGGTCCAAACCTGCGTGCCGCTGGTGTAGATTATGATGTACGTGTGCATACGCCTTACAGCAGCTACCAGGATTTTGATTTTACTGTTCCGGTTGGCAGCACCGGTGATTGCTATGACCGCTTTTTGGTTCGTAACGAAGAAATGTGGCAGAGCCTGAGTATTATTGAACAGGCTTTTCAAAAGGTGCAGGAGTTTAAAGGAGCCGAAGCTGAAGTGTTTCATGCCGATGCGCCTGCTTATTATTTGCCGGAGAAAAAAGATGTGTATACAAAAATGGAAGCACTCATTTATCACTTTAAAATTGTGATGGGAGAAACCGAAATGCCGGCAGGTGAAGTGTACAGCTCAGTAGAAGGTGCCAACGGAGAACTTGGTTTTTATTTGATCAGTGATGGAGGAAGAACACCATATCGTTTACATTTCCGCAGGCCATGTTTTATTTATTACCAGGCCTTTGAAGAGTTGGTAAAAGGTGGAATGCTGAGCGATGCGGTAATAACAATGAGTAGTTTGAATTTGATAGCAGGTGAAATGGATGCATAAATAAGTGAAATGGGTATTAATAAAATAGAAAGGGTAGGACAGAGAACATCTTTTGCGGAAGCAGAAGAGATGGAAGTAGAATATTATGCTAATCTTACCTGGAAAGAGAGCGCAAAAAATGTAGAGCAAATGCGAAAAATGATTTGGCGTAAAGAATATGAAATTGGGATGTTAAAAACGATGGCAATAGCCGGCCTTAAAGAAGAAAGGGATGATATTAAATGAAAATTTTATTGATTTCATTTCATTACTCAATAAGCATGAGGTTAAGTATGTTTTGGTAGGTGGCTGGGTTGTAATATTTGAAGGATATAGCCGGACAACGGGTGATATGGATGTGTTTGTTGAAATTAGTGAAGCCAATGCTTCTAAAATATTACAGGTTATAAATGAATTCATGAACTCTTCTTTGGGATTTGTTAAAGAAGATTTTTTAAAGGAGAACAATATTTTAATGATTGGAAAAACTCCGTTAAGAATTGATATTTTAACTACAATTGATGGGGTTAGCTTTGAAGAAGTATATAAGACAAGCAATATTTACACAGACGAAGGAATAAACATCAGGTGCATTCATATAAACGAATTAATAAGTAATAAAAAAGCATCTGGCAGACTAAAAGATTTGGCTGATGCAGAAATGCTGGAGAAGATTTTAAAAAAGCGAAAGAATAAATAATGAAAATTGAATTTTCATCTGATAAATTAAATGAGGTTGCGGCAATTGTTTCCCGTTATCCCGAAGGCAAACATAAAAGTGCCTTATTGGAGGTTTTGCACATGGCGCAGCAGGAGTTTGGCGGTTGGCTCGATGTGCCGGTGATGGACCATGTAGCGTCTGTTTTAAATATTGAGCCCATTGAAGTGTATGAAGTGGCCAGCTTTTACAGTATGTATAATTTAAGTCCGGTTGGTAAATATATGTTTGAGGTTTGCCACACGGGGCCATGCATGATAAACGGCAGCGACAATATCATTGCTTACATAAAAGAAAAATTGAACATCGGTGTTGGTGAAACAACAACGGATGGTATGTTTACATTAAAAACAGTAGAGTGTTTGGGTGCTTGTGGTTATGCACCGATGATGCAGTTAGGTAAATTTTATAAAGAACATTTAACAAAAGAAAAAGTTGATGCCATCATTGAAGAATGCAGGGCAAAAGCAAATTAATGGGAATAACAAATGCTATATTAAAAGTAAAAGAACACCGCAAATCTGAAAAAATTGCAGAGGTTAACTTTTTGGTTGATAGCGGAGCAGTATATAGTTTGGTGCCGGGTAAAATATTGGATGAACTGGATATTGAACCTTATAAAGAAATGAGTTTTTCACTGGCAGATGGAACAATATTAAAACGCAGGGTTTGCAGCGCTTATTTTGAATATGAGGGTGAAGGTGGGCCTGCACCTGTGGTGTATGGTGAGGAAGGAGATGAGCCATTACTTGGTGCAACAACATTGGAGTCGTTGGGATTGGTATTGAACCCATTTACAAGAACCCTGCATCCAATGAGGATGCTGATGACTAAATTGAAATCATGAGGTTTTTGATCGCTATATTGTTTTTAAGTGCTTCGTTGTTTTGTTCTGCACAAACCGATGAAGAAAAATTAACAGGAACAGTAAGAGAATTTCACCAGGCGCTGGTTAATAAGAATACAGTTTCTATAAACCAGCAAACAGATAAAGCATTGAGTTACGGCCATAGTAATGGCTGGGTTGAAACAAAAGCAGAGATAATGAAAAACCTGGAAACCGGTTATATCAGTTACCAGGGTTATAAGGAAGACAGTATTACCGTAACAATAAATGGTAATATGGCTAATGTGCGTTTCATAGCTGATATTACGGCAACAATGAATGCCACAACAAATTCCTACCATTTAACAGTGCTGGAAGTGTGGGTGAAGAAAGGAAAACGTTGGATGTTATTTGCAAGACAGGCGGTGAAAACCCCCTCCGCCCCCTAAAGGGGGAACCCGGAGTCTGATAAAAAAGTTGGTAACAAAAAATAAATCATAAAACACAATCGTCCCCCTTTAGGGGCTAGGGGCTTATGAGTAGAAAACTATTATTAGAAAAAGCACATGTAGAAAACATCAGGTTGTATGATGTATACCGCCGTGAGGGTGGTTATCGCAGTGTGGAGAAGGCGTTAAAAATGTCTCCCGCAGATATTACTGAAGAAGTTAAGAAAAGTGGACTGAGGGGCCGTGGCGGTGCAGGTTTTCCTACAGGTTTAAAATGGAGTTTTTTGGCAAAGCCGGATGGCATTCCCCGTCATCTTGTTGTAAATGCAGATGAAAGTGAGCCCGGTACTTTTAAAGACCGGTACCTGATGGAATTTATTCCCCACATTTTAATTGAGGGGATGATCGTTTCGTCTTTTGCACTTGGCTCCAATGTTTCATACATATACATACGTGGTGAATATGCCTGGATCGTTGATATTTTAGAACAGGCAATTGCAGAAGCAAAACATAACGGCTTCCTCGGTAAAAATATTTTAGGCAGCGGTTTTGATTGTGAAATTTATGTTCATCGTGGTGCAGGTGCTTATATCTGCGGTGAAGAAACTGCATTGATAGAATCGCTGGAAGGCAAACGTGGTAATCCAAGAATTAAACCACCATTTCCTGCTGTAAAAGGCGTTTGGGAAAGGCCAACGGTTGTAAACAATGTTGAAACGATCGCAGCAGTTGTTCCCATCATCAATGATGGCGGCGAGGAGTATGCAAAGATCGGTGTAGGAAAGAGTACCGGTACAAAATTGATGAGTGCCTGTGGTAACCTGAATAAACCTGGAGTTTATGAAATTGATATGACCATCTCTGTGGAAGAATTTATTTACAGCGATGAATATTGCGGCGGCATTCCGAATGGCAGAAAATTAAAAGCCTGTATTCCCGGCGGATCATCAGTTCCCATTCTTCCCGCTAATTTATTATTAACGACTGCCAAAGGCGAAAAGAGATTGATGAATTATGAAAGCCTGAGCGATGGCGGGTTTGCAACTGGCAGTATGATGGGCTCTGGTGGTTTTATTGTATTGGATGATAACCAATGTGTAGTAAAACACACTTATACTTTGGGAAGATTTTATCGTCATGAAAGTTGCGGACAATGTTCGCCCTGCCGTGAAGGAACCGGTTGGATGGAAAAAATATTATTGAATATTGAAAATGGGAAAGGCAAGATGAGTGATATTGACCTCCTTTGGGATATTCAAAGAAAGATAGAAGGCAATACGATTTGTCCTTTAGGCGATGCAGCGGCCTGGCCGGTTGCAGCAGCCATCAGGCATTTCAGGGATGAATTTGAATGGCATGTGAAAAATCCGGTTGAGTGTTTGACAAGTAATTATGGGTTGGCGCATTATGCGGATGAGATTCATGTACCGGTCGAAGCCCCCTCCGCCCCCTAAAGGGGGAACTTGGGCCTCAAGGTTTGTAGCATAATAAGAATAATTAAAAGTTTGAATTAAGAAAACAGCGATAAATAATTTTAATCTAAAAGCTCCGCCGCGGCGGATTTGGGGTATGGAAATAAAAAAAGAAGCACCTGCAGCATTTAAAGTCACCATCGACAACATAACAATAGATGTTGCGCCCGGTACTACTATATTGAATGCAGCCAGGCAAATTGGGGGCGATGTTACGCCACCGGCCATGTGCTATTACAGCAAGCTGGAAGGCAGTGGTGGCAAGTGTCGCACCTGTTTGGTTGAAGTTGCTGCAGGGTCAACAGCCGACCCAAGGCCAATGCCTAAACTGATGGCAAGTTGCCGCACCACTGTAATGGATGGCATGGTTGTAAAAAATATTACCAGCGATAAAGTAATTGATGCAAGAAACGGTGTGGTTGAATTTTTATTGATCAATCATCCGCTTGATTGCCCTATTTGTGACCAGGCTGGAGAATGTCACCTGCAGGATCTTGGTTACGATCACGGAAAGGAAGGAACCCGCTATGAATTTAAAAGAAGAACCTTCGAGAAAGAAGATATCGGTCCATATATTCAGCTACACATGACAAGGTGTATTCTTTGTTATCGTTGTACTTATATTGCCGACCAGATAACCGATAAAAGAGTACACGGTATTTTAGACCGCGGCGATCATGCAGAAATTTCAACCTACATCTCAAAAGCAATTGACAATGATTTCAGCGGAAACATGATCGATGTTTGTCCAGTGGGTGCATTGACGGACAGAACTTTCCGCTTTAAGAACAGGGTTTGGTTTACAAAACCCGTAGATGCACATCGCAGTTGTGAAAATCCAAAATGCTGTGGTAAAGCTACCTTGTGGTTGCGTGGTGATGAGGTTTTTAGGGTTACCGCACGTAAAGACGAGTGGGGCGAAGTACAAAGCTACGACGGTAATCCCGGCTGGATATGCAATACATGCCGTTTTGATAAAAAGAACACAAGTGATTGGACTGTGGAAGGGATAACTAATATCAGCCGCCATTCGGTTATAAGCGCCAATAAATACAAGGTGCTCGAAATGCCAAAAGACCCGCTTAAAGAAGTATTGAATGGCCGTGATCCTAAATTGTTAATGAACATACACAATGTGAGCGGAGTAAATAACCCTAATATCCATTTAAGTGAAATTGACAGGCCGGCACATTTAAATGATTTTGCAAAGTCTGATGAGTTTGTAAATGGAGAAGGAGAATCAACCCAATGGGGTTTGCCAAAAGAGTAAGAATTATTTTTAAAAAACGGATATGCTTTTAGCAATTGATTTTGCATTGATTATTGAGAAGCTGGTTTTGATCATTATTGTAGTAATGGCATCGCTGGTTATTGCCATGTATGCAACTTATGGCGAAAGAAAAATTGCGGCCGTTTTGCAAGACAGGCGTGGCCCCAATCGTGCAGGACCGTTTGGCATTTTGCAACCCCTTGCCGATGGATTAAAATTGTTTTTTAAGGAAGACATCATCCCTGACTTTTCTTCTAAATTCTTATTTATACTGGGCCCGTCTCTGGCAATGCTTACAGCAATAATGACGAGTGCAATAGTTCCATGGGGAGATAAAGTTCATTTATTCGGCCGTGATATCTCTTTACAAATTGCCGATATAAATGTAGGGATCCTCTATGTTTTTGCGGTGGTAAGTATGGGTGTGTACGGCATCATGATCGGTAGCTGGGCGAGTAATAACAAATTTTCGCTCATGGGAGGCTTAAGGGCAGCTTCACAGATCATTAGTTATGAGCTGGCGATGGGTATAACTATCATTGCATTGCTGATGGTAACCGGAACATTGAGCCTGAAGGAAATGGTATTGCAACAACAGGCTGGATATTGGAACATCGTTTATCAACCCCTGGGCTTTTTATTGTTTTTAATTTGTGCATTTGCAGAATGTAACCGGGCTCCATTCGATCTCTCGGAAGCAGAGAGTGAACTGATCGGCGGCTATCATACAGAGTATTCATCCATGAAACTGGGTTTCTATCTTTTTTCTGAGTACATCAATATGTTCATCAGCAGTGTGATCATGGCTACATTGTTTTTTGGAGGTTATGATATACCGTTTGTAAATGAAGCGGATTATAATCAAAACCTTATGGCGGGATTAGGGGTTCTTGCTTTAATGGCAAAAGTTGTTTGTTTTATATTCCTGTTCATGTGGGTACGATGGACCATCCCCAGATTCAGGTACGATCAGTTAATGAACCTGGGTTGGCGGATCTTGATCCCCATATCGTTATTCAATATGCTGGTAACAGGCGCAATCATTTTATTAAAACAGAATAATTGGCATTTTTAATTTTATAAAACGAATTGTCAGCCTGAGTTCTTCGAAGGCTACTTAATAAATAAATATGCAAGCATTAACTAACAGGGTCAAACAGGTAGATCGCCGGAAAATGAATTTCCTGGAGAAGCTTTACCTGGTCGCAATTTTTAAAGGTATGCTGATCACCTTCAGCCATATTTTTAAAAAGAAACCAACGATTAATTACCCTGAAAAAACAAGGCCATTCAGCCCTGTTTTTCGTGGCCTGCATATTTTAAACAGGGATGAAGAAGGACGTGAAAATTGTACAGCCTGCGGACTATGTGCAGTTGCTTGTCCGGCAGAAGCCATCACCATGGAAGCCGCAGAAAGACAAACCGGAGAAGAAAATTTATACAGGGAAGAAAAATATGCTGCTAAATACGAGATCAATATGCTGCGCTGTATTTTTTGTGGCTTGTGCGAAGAAGCCTGCCCTAAAGATGCCATTTATTTAAGCGAAACTTTTGCACCGGCCGATTACCAGCGTAAGCAATTCATTTATAAAAAAGAAGAACTATTGATACCGCACCCGTTGGAAGCGCCGGATGCATATAAAAAAGCATTGGGTAACAGGGTGAAAAGAGAAAACATTAATTAACAACGTAAACAACCCTTCCGCCAGCTGGCGGAGAGATGGAGCGCCTATGAGCATCACAGAAATATTATTTTGGGGGTTATCTGCTTTGGCTATGTTCAGCGCCATTATGGTGGTTGCCAGTAAAAGCCCGGTGCACAGCATTTTGTATCTCATTGTCGTATTTTTTGCCATTTCGGGGCATTATGTTTTATTGAATGCACAATTTCTGGCCATTGTAAATATTATCGTGTATGCAGGTGCCATCATGGTGTTGTTTTTATTTGTGGTGATGCTGATGAATTTAAATGCAGAATCGGAACCCAAAAAACACCGGGTGTTGCAATTTGCAGGATTGATATCCGGCGGTTGTTTGTTCCTGGTTATCATTTCGGCCATATCCGAATCGGCCCAGGCATCCAGTATGGTTCAGATGGGAACTGGCGATAGTGGCCTGATCAAAAACCTGGGTATGGTTTTGTTTAAAGAGTATGTGGTGCCATTTGAGATCAGTTCTGTTTTGTTTTTAAGTGCAATGATAGGGGCGGTGGTTATTGGAAAAAAAGAAAGAAGTTAATTCTATATGGAAATAAAATGGTATATAGGTTTGGCAGTAGCCTTGTTCTGCACCGGAATTGTGGGAGTACTTACACGCCGCAATTCCATCATTATTTTTATGTGCATTGAGCTGATGCTGAATGCTGTGAATTTATTGTTAGTTGCATTTTCAAAAATGCATGCGGCTTCTGCAGTGATGCAATCTAACCCGAATGTAGTAAGCGATG
The DNA here is from genome assembly GCA_031416815.1 of Chitinophagaceae bacterium. Classification (GTDB taxonomy): domain Bacteria; phylum Bacteroidota; class Bacteroidia; order Chitinophagales; family Chitinophagaceae; genus Ferruginibacter. The sequence goes on along the minus strand of JANOUJ010000313.1, from coordinate 660 downwards.
CACAGATCTTTGTATTTTTTATAATGGTGGTGGCAGCGGCAGAAGTAAGTGTGGGACTGGCTATTATTGTTATGCTTTATAGAAATACGCATTCGGTAGATGTGAATTTTTTAAATAGGTTAAAAAACTAAGCCCACAACTCCGCCAACCGGCGGAGAGTAAGGCAAGTGTTTAATATTGGAATAAATTTTTAACAACTTAAATCTCATTGAGGTTTAAGGCAAAAGCCCCTTTAGGGGTTTGGGGCAATATGAGTAATGTTTTTCAATTAGTTTGGCTTATACCTGTACTGCCTTTGTTAGGCTTCTTAATTAATGGCCTGGGCAGAAAGCATGTTTCAAAAACAATGGCTGGTGTCATCGGTTGCGGAACCGTGTTTATTTCTTTCCTGATAAGCGTTGCTGTTTTTTTTAGTGTTAAAGATGGCAATACACATGTTGCTCATTATTTCGATTTTATAAATATCACTGCTCTAAATATCGGTTTCGACTTTCAGATAGATCAGCTTTCTTCCATCTTCTTATTAATTATTACCGGCGTTGGGTTTTTAATACATGTGTATTCAACTGCTTACATGCATGATGAAGAACCAAAAGATTTTGCAAAGTATTTCGCTTACCTGAATCTCTTTGTGTTCTCTATGTTATTGTTGGTAATGGG
>JANOUJ010000312.1:0-6852 GCA_031416815.1 Chitinophagaceae bacterium | reverse complement strand
AAAACGGCCAAAGCAAGCGAAGTGTACCAAAAATTAAGTTTGCTCAATCCTGCTAAAAGCACTTACTTTGCAGCCAAATTAGAAAACTTAAAAGGATTATAACATGTTGATTTTATTTGGAATTTTAGTGATTATCGCCTCCGTGGTACTGGGATTGATCGTATTGGTTCAAAATCCTAAAGGTGGTGGCCTGTCGAGCAGTTTTGGCGGTTTTGGCAACCAGATAATGGGTGTTAAGCAAACTACCGATGTACTTGAAAAAGGCACCTGGTTATTTGCAGCAATTGTAGGTATACTGTGTGTAGTTTCTCCCGCCTTTATTCCTAAAGAGGGATCGGGCTCGGCACCCAATAAAGAATTAATGGAAAATGTGAATTCTAAAATGCCCGCTACAACAACGCCGGCAAATACAGCTACTCCTGCCGGCGTAGACACCGGTAAAAAATAATATTTTACAAAATAATTTTGAACCCCGTCTCTTGCTGACGGGGTTTTTTGATACCAAATAAAATTTCATTTCCCTAAAATCCAGCCTGGCTGAAAATTTGTGCATGGCTTTGTGCATTGGCATTTGGTACATCCCGATTGCATACATTTGTGAAAATAAAAACCCGTTCATCGGGATGTTTTACTTTGTCCACTATGGTAAAAAGAATCATCAGGGTAACATTATTACTTGTATTGATAGGCGGCGGTTATGCAGCCTGGCAGGTTTTCGGCCCGACCGTATCTTCACCCGAGGGGAAGTATTTCTATATCAGAACAGGCAGTATTTACAGCGAAGTAAGGCAATCACTCATTGATCAAAAAATGATTGGCAGTACTTTTTTTTTCGACATGCTTTCCAAACGATTAAAATATCCCACAAGGGTTAAAGCAGGCCGTTACCAGGTAAAAAAGGGAACAAGCTTGTTGAACTTGATACGAATGTTACGTTCCGGTAACCAGGCACCGGTAAACCTTGTCATCAATAAATTAAGGTTAAAGGAAGACCTGGCGCAAAAAATTGCTGCCAATTTCGAATGCGATTCCGCAAGCGTGATGGAAGTGTTGAACAATCCAAAAATTGCCGCAGCATACAATGTGAACAGCAATACATTTATGACCACAGTTATTCCAAATACCTACAGTATTTTTTGGAATACGCCTCCCGAAAAGATCATAGCTAAACTGCACAGTGAAAAAGAAAAATTTTGGAACGCTGAACGCCTGAACAAAGCAAAAGCATTAAACCTGACACCAGTGCAGGTTTATACCATGGCCAGTATTGTAGAAGAAGAAACCAATAAAGAACACGACAAAGGTTTAATTGCGAGCGTTTATCTAAATCGCATGGCTGCCGGCATAAAGCTGCAGGCCGACCCTACTGTAAAATTTTCGATGAAAAATTTTGGGTTGAAAAGAATTTTCTTTAAACACCTAACCTTTGATTCGCCTTTTAATACCTACAGGAATACAGGTTTACCTCCCGGTCCCATTTGCACCCCTTCAGTAAAAACCATTGACGCGGTTTTAAATGCCCCGCAAACAAATTATATCTACTTTGTAGCTAAGCCAGATTGGTCGGGGTTATCAAATTTTACCCATTCGGATGTAGAGCACATGGTAAATGCAAAAAATTATCAACGCTTTTTAGATAGTGTGAACATAAAGTAGGCTGGAAGTTTACTGCGCTGATATGCCTTTAAAATGTTTAATTACTATATTGTGAAGCTATTTACATGACCAAGTTAGAACGAATTATAATTACTAAAAAGCCCATTGCTTTTCTTTTAAACAAAAGCAAACATTGGTACCTCCCCGGTTTTGAAGGGGTTCCGCTGTATGATGTAGTGCGTTTTTTTTACCGCCAGATAAAAACATCCAGTATTACAGAAAGGGCCTCGGCCATTGCCTATAATTTTATCATGGCCATACCTCCATCATTTTTATTTTTGTTTACACTCATTCCTAACCTGCCTTTTATTAAAAAGCGGGAGATCATGAGGCAGCTTTCACTCGTTATTAAAGATATAATCCCTGCCGAAGGGTATAACAAAACGTTCGTTACGTTTATTGACAAAACTTTTTTTCAGGCACCTGTTTTTGGGTTGCTGTCTTTTGGTTTATTGCTGGCACTTTATTTTGCCAGTAATGCCATGATGGGACTGATGCGTTCCTTCAATAAAAATTATCATGGCTTTGAACGAAGAATGGGCTTGCACACCCGCTGGGTCGCCATCCGCTTAACCGTACTTATTTTTGGTCTGGTGCTTGGCTGCCTGGTGATACTCATCACACAAGGGGCTGTTTTAAAATTCCTGGGTTTAGAAAGTCCGTTTTGGTTAGCTGTTATTCTCTACCTGCGCTGGCTGGTGATCATTGCCCTTGTTTTTTATTCCATTGCATTCATTTATAAATATGCCCCGGCAGTTCAAAAAAAATGGAAACTGGTTTCTCCCGGAACCATCCTTGCAACCTTTTTATGTATCATCGCTTCCCTGGGCTTTTCCTCTTTTGTAAATACATTTGGCAGATATAATGTTTTATATGGCTCTATTGGCGCCATCATTGTTTTAATGGCGCTCATTTATATCAATTCGCTTGTTTTGCTGATAGGCTTCGAATTGAATGTGAGCATAAAAACGTTAAAGTCGAGGGCCATAAAACGTGATGCAAAAGAAAAAATCGAACTGGCCGAACAAAAAAATACATGAGTGGTTATAGATACTCTGCCGGATTGCATAATTTTAAGAAAAAAACTACAATCATGAAAAAAATACTCATTGGCTGTGTAGCCATTGCTTCTTTGGCAACACTTGCTTTTACTGTGGGCGACCCACTTCAGATCGGCAGCACCATGCCCAAGGCAGATCTTAAAATGAAGGACATTTCCGGAAAAGAAGTTGCCATGAGGGATGCAAAAAAAGACAAAGGCCTTTTGGTAATGTTCAGTTGTAACACCTGTCCGTATGTTGTTAAGAACCAGGATCGCACCATTGCCATCAGCGAATTTGCAGTAAAAAATAATGTGGGTGTTATTATCCTTAACAGCAATGAAGCTTACCGTGGTGACGAAGACAGTTTTGATGCCATGAAAGACTACGCAAAAGACCAGCAATACAAATGGAACTATGTGGTTGATAAAAATCATGAAGTAGCCGATGCATTTGGTGCCAACCGCACACCCGAATGTTTTTTATTTGATAAGAATTTGAAACTGGTTTACCATGGCGCTATTGACGATAGCCCGTCTGATGTAACAGCCATCAAACGCATTCACCTGCAGGAAGCTATTACTGAAATGGCTGGCGGAAAAGAAATTACTGTAAAAGAAAGCCGTAGTGTGGGTTGTACTATTAAGAGAAACAAGTAAGGGTTAGTAGTTTACCCTCGGGGCCCTGCGGGCAGTTTTTGGTTTGTGGTTATGGATCAAGAATTATTTAAAGTGAATTACAAATCAGATCAGTTTGTCGAATCCGGCAAACTGATTTTTTTATTTATACCAGTACAGGTTGTAAGCGGCATATAAGGCAAAAGCTCTTAGTTAAAAAACTCCTCATCGGTTTATAAAATTATCCTTGGTAAGTGCCTTATATTTTTCTGGAGTAGAAATATAAAGTTCTACCGTTGGTTTATATTTATCAAGATCAAAAGCTGCGTAGCCAATTATCTGGTTTGGCTTTACCTCATCCCCTTTTTTTACTACAGTTGATCCCAGGTTTGAATAGGTATAAAAAAGTTCATCCTTTTCAATGATCACTACTTTCATGTGGTCTATTTTAGCGATCGTACTCACTTTGCCGCCTGCGATGGAATAAACTGAGCTGTCATCCGATCTAAATATCACAAACTCCCTTTTCACATGGGCAGTGTCTTCGGGGTTGTCATAAATAGCCACCGCATCATTCATCGGCGCAATATATTTATTTGTTGCCGCCCCTCCTGTTGCCTCGTTCAAATATTTTTCAAAGTCTGCCGGACTTATCTGGTCTTCTGTAAATTTTCTATAGCCTGTTTTATTATTTACGATTATAGTAGCCGGAATGGCACCACTCCATTTGGGGTCTATCATCGGGCAAAAAATATCAGCATCGGTTTCATTCAGCCAAACATGGTTGGTATTGTATTTATACTTTTTGATAAAAGCTGGTAATCTTACCGCTACATACGATGGCAGGTCTAAACTCACGAGCAGCAACTTTACTTTTTGTGTTTTATATTTTGCAGCAAGCCTTATAAAGTCCGGTATCTCTTCATTGCATGGCTTGCAGAAGGTGGCCCAAAAATTAACCACATAGGTAGTATCGTTGTTGGCAGAAAATGACTTGACCACGTCGTCTATTTTCCATTTTGGAATAGTTTGGCTGGTGCCTGTGAGTACAAAACCCATCAGTGTAAATAAAATCAGTCCCTTTTTATTCATCCCTAAAAATACACAGAAAAATATTAGTGCTGTTCTTAAAAACGTTAAATCCTCTCTTTACCGCATAGGCCATAGAAAACAATAGAAAACACATAGCTAAGCCACTACTATGTTTCTCTAAATTCCTATGTTTGTGTGTTCAAATCTTAGCAATCAATCCCAAAATAGCTTTTGGCTAATCCCACCTTTCAGTTTAAATTTGCAACCTGCCAGCTAAACAGAGCTGCTTAATTCCTAATTTTTAATTCCTAATTTTTAATTTCTCATGGCATACGACGTAATAGTAATCGGAAGCGGCCCAGGCGGCTATCCTGCGGCGATCAGGGCAAGCCAGCTTGGTAAAAAAGTAGCAATTGTAGAACGTGAAAGCCTGGGAGGCATCTGCCTCAACTGGGGTTGTATTCCTACCAAAGCATTATTAAAAAGCGCCCAGGTATATGAATATGCAAAACATGCCAACACTTATGGCATTAATATAGAAAATCCCACAGCGAATTTTGGCGGTGTTATCACCCGCAGCCGTGGCGTGGCTGAAAAAATGAGTAAAGGCATACAATTTTTAATGAAGAAGAATAAGATAGATGTGATCATGGGTACCGGCAAACTAATTGCCGCAACTAAGTTAGAAGTAACAGCTGCAGATGGTACCAAACAAACACTGGAAGCAAAAAATATCATCATCGCAACGGGCGGCAGGGCACGTGAATTACCAACCATGCCCATTGATGGTAAAAAAATAGTTGGTTATCGTGAAGCAATGGTGTTGCCAGAGCAACCAAAGAGCATGATCGTTTGTGGAAGCGGGGCGATTGGCAGTGAGTTTGCCTATTTCTACAACAGCATGGGCACTAAAGTAACCATGGTAGAATTTATGCCAAGATTAGTACCGGTTGAAGATGATGATATCAGCAAAGAACTGGAAAAGAATTTTAAAAAGCAGGGCATGACCATCATGACCAGCGCCGAAATTACCAAGGTTGATACCAGCGGCGCAGGTGTAAAAGCAACAGTTAAAACTGCAACCGGCGAAGAAGTACTGGAAGCCGATATTTTATTAAGTGCTGTGGGTGTTGTTGCCAATATTGAAAATCTCGGACTTGAAGCACTCGGCATTAAAACCGATAAAGGAAAAATAATTGTGGATGCAAACGGACAAACCAATGTACCGGGCATTTACGCCATTGGCGATTGCACACCAGGCCAGGCGCTTGCACACGTAGCCAGCAAAGAAGGTATTAATGCAGCCGAACATTTAAGCGGCCATCACCCGGAGCCGATGGATTATAACAATATACCGGGCTGTACGTATTGCAGTCCGGAGATTGCCAGCGTTGGTTACACCGAAAAAGCGGCCAAAGATGCCGGTTATGAACTGAAGGTGGGCAAGTTTCCTTTTGTAGCCAGTGGTAAAGCGGTTGCCGCCGGTGCCACCGAAGGTTTTGTAAAAGTGATTTACGATGCTAAGTACGGCGAATTTTTAGGATGCCATATTATTGGCGCCGGTGTAACAGATATGATTGCCGAAGCCGTGGTTGCCCGCAAACTGGAAACCACTGCACATGAAATATTAAATGCGGTGCATCCTCATCCTACTATGAGTGAGGCTTTAAAAGAAGCAACTGCAGTGGCTTATGGAGAGGCTACGGATATTTAAAAGATCCTGAGCTGCTTGCACTGAGCGAAGTGGAAGTGTCGAAGGAGCGTACCGAAACACCGGGCGAAGTCGAGGTGTGACTAATAAAACAAAAACTCTCAACTATATTTAAAATTCCATCTGCCAGTTAGCGGATGGAATTTTTTTATTAGCCATAGTTTTGTTCTACTATTAAGCTTCATTGGCGCCGCACACTTGTACAGGAAAACTTTATTGAGCTTATTGCAACTTAACAACCGTCATTACCGTGCCCTGCACTTTATTACCCGTCACCAGGTTATTACCACCTGAAGTAATAATTCCTGCTGCCTGCAAAGCTGTGTCGTTATTACTTATGACGTTACCGGAAAGAGAAATGCTGGTTTTTGATGCTGTGATCACAGCAGTTTTACAATCTGAAATATTGGAACGGCTGAGGGTTACCTGCCCGTTCACTAAATTAATACCTCCATTGCCAATGGCCTGAAACCTGCAGTTATCTATTATTACCGAGCCACCTTCATTGGTTACACCCAGCCCATCGGTTGCATTGTGAACAGTAACATGATTAAGGATAACGGTACAGGGTGCAGTAGTGTTTATTTCAATACCTTTCATTGTAAATCCTGCCATGATGCAGTTTTCGATGATCACTCTTTTAGCGGCTATTATTTTAATACCATTAAGACCATTGCCTGTACCGTTGATTGATAAATTACGAATAGTAACAACAGCATCAACAGCATTAATGACGATGCCATTAGTGAGTGTACTCAGGATAGACGCCTGGGTGACTTTACCATCAATGGTCATG
>JANOUJ010000311.1:0-3791 GCA_031416815.1 Chitinophagaceae bacterium | reverse complement strand
CCCCATCCAACATTTGGTGTTGATACATCCAGTCTTATCAATCCCTTATTTACATTGGTGATCATCTGGTTGTATTCTGTCCAGCCGGTTGCACTGTTCAATGTTTTTTTACCGGCAAGAATATCGGGTAATAATAAACAGTTTGTGGTACCCGGTGTAGGACAGGAACACCCTGCAGCATTAGTTTCGGTACATTGTGCCATTGCATGTTGAGCAGTGATTGAACAAAATAAAATTATAGCAACGTAGTTTTTTAGTCTCATACCAGTTAGATAAAGGGTGAAGCAGTTATTCTTACAAAATAATAAATTTTATTGATAATTTATATCAGATATGCTAAAAAAAATGACGATTGCATTTTTGTGCAATCGTCATTCTTAACAAGAACAATAAAATTTGGTCAAGCCCTGTTTCGACCAAAGATGAGATTGATTATAGCAAGTAGCACAATTGCCCCAATGGCTGCAGTTAAAACATAATTAAGCCATGATGTGCCCGTGTTAATGTTAAGGCCCAATTTTGGTAAAAGCCAGTAACCGATAAATCCACCAACAATGCCAACAATAATATTTCCGATTAGCCCAAGGCCACCGCCCTGGAAAACCATACCGGCGAGCCAGCCGGCTAAGGCACCCAAAATAAGAATGATGATGATTGATTGTCCTTCCATGATAGTTTAATTTAAGTGAATGAAATTGATAATTCTAAATTACAAATTCCCTGCCGGATAAATTTTTTGTTTTAACAGGTCCCTTATTTGATCAATTCAGGCTTCTGAAATCCACAGGTACCAGCTTACTCACACCAGGCTCCTGCATGGTTACACCGTAAATAACATCCACGGCGCTCATGGTCATTTTATTGTGGGTAACAATAATGAACTGGCTGTTCTCACTAAACTTTTTGATCATCTGCGTAAACTTACCCACATTGGCGTCATCCAATGGTGCATCTACCTCATCTAAAATACAGAACGGCGCTGGTTTGATGAGGTATATGGCAAACAACAATGCGGTTGCAGTTAATGTCTTTTCACCTCCACTCAACTGGCCTATTGATGAAGGACGCTTGCCTTTTGGTTTTGCAATAATATCAATATTGGTTTCGGCTAAATTTTCCGGGTCAACCAGGATCATATCAGCCGTATCATCTTCTGTAAACAATGCCTGGAAAACCTTTTGAAAATTTTCTCTTACTTTATTAAATGTGTCCAAAAACTGCTGATTGGCCGTTGCTTCCACTTCTTGTATGGTTAGCATCAGGCTCTCCCTGGCCGTAACCAGGTCATTTTTTTGTTCAAGTATGAAGTCGTAACGCTTTTTCATTTCTGTGTACGCTTCAATGGCCGTAGGATTAATTTCACCTATATTTTCCAGGCGCTTTCGCTGCCTTTCATTCTTTTCCCTCAGTTCTTCCAGCGGTGTATCGGTAGTACGTGGTTCGTCAATGATGACATCCAGGTCTACTCTAAACTCCACATTCAGCCGCTCTTTCATACCTGCCAGTTGCAGTTTAAGGTCGCTGAGCCTGTCCTTTATTTCATTAAGCAAGGTATCAATACCCTCTTTTGATTTCAGTTTGCTCTTAATTTCATTTTCTTTTTCGGCTAACGCATTGCGGAGGTTGTAGTAAATCTGATCAGCCTCGTTCAACGCTCTTTCTTCAGTTTCTTTATTATGCAACATCGTAATTACCATTGCTTCCAGTTCCTTTAATTGGCTTGCTGTTTCGGTAATGCTTGCAGAAGCTTCAGCTAATTGCGTATTGCTATTTTCAATCTGCAGTGTAAGATCATTAAGCTGGTTGGTTTTAAATTCAAATTCCTGTTTTAACGAAACCACTTTGCTTTGCTGTTTGGTAAATTGCAGGTTACTATCGTTAAACGTGGTTGTAGCTTTATTATATTCTTCTTCAGCAGCTGCATAATCCTGCTCTATTAATTGCATCTTTTCTGTAAGATCTTTTATTTGTGCATTAAAGCTATTGAGCATTTCCCTGGTACTGGCTATATCTGTATGGTTGGTGGCCAATTGTTTTTCCAATTCTAAAACTCTTGCAGTACTTGTTTCTTCCAGGTGTGAAAGATTTTCAATCTTATTCTGTACAGAAAAAACATGATTGGTAAGGTTATTTATATCCTGCTGGATCTGTTTGATCGCATTTTCTTTTAACTGCTCATTAAAAGCGATCACTTCGTTGTGGTGGGCCTGAATGGTAACTTTAAGTGCAGTAACGATCGCTTCCCGGGCAACAATTTCCTCAATTAGTTTCTCCAGGTTCTTTGCACGGCCGATCTTCTTTCCTTCAAACAAACCAACACTGCCACCGGTTAAAGAGTATTTTCCTTTTACGTATTTGCCGGTTTTTTCAAGTAACACACTGCCCTCCCGATAGCCATCGGGACTATTGCGTAATGCTTCTTCATTCTCTGCAATAAAAACGTTGCCAAGTAGGTGTTTGGCAAGATTTGCATATTTACCATCGATCTCTACCACACTCAATGCCGGGATGGTCCCTTCCGGCTGATGCTGGATTTCAAAATCGGTAAACTTATCCTGTAAAAAGAAATTGGCTTTGCCTTTTTTATTATTATCAAGCAGGTGAATGGCCTGCAACCCTTCTTCTAAATTATTAACCACATAATAATTCAGGTAAGGTTCAAGCACATTTTCTACAGCTGCACGGTATTCTTCCTTAACATAAATAATATCACTCAACAGTGGCGCTGTAAAATTCCAGTCAGCATTATTGTGTAAGAATTTTACGCTCTCGGGGTAACCTTCCATCGAGTCAATCAAACTTTTTAAAAGATCGTGTTCGTTCTTTTTGCTGTCCAGCGTGCGGCTTTCTGCAGCCAGTTCATTGCGCAGCCCTTCCATTTTATTCTGTGTTTGCAGAATCTGTTCTTTGGTAAATTCGTGGTGGTCCTGTAATTGTTGCAGATCGGTTTTCTTTTGCTCCAGTTCTGTTTCTTTCTGCTTCTTCTCTGGTTCTAATTGTTGTAAATGGTTCTGGCGTTGTGTTTTCTCTTCCTGTATCTGGGTTACAGTTCGTTGTAAATTTTGAATAGATGTATCAGCAACCGCCACTTTCTTCTCTGCATCAAACTGTTCCCGCTGTAAAGCCTGGCTTTGTTTACGCAATTCATCAATGTGGCTGCGCTTGTCATCAAAAACCCTGCGCTTTTCTTCTACCGCATTTTTCAGGTCAACCAGTTTTCCTTCAAACTGTGCTAACTGGTTTTCATCTTCACTTATCTGGTTACCGGTAAATTGTATGCTTTCATCAAGCCCTTTAAGCTGACCGCCTGCTTTTTGTAAAAACTCATTTAGGCCCGCTTCTCTTTCTTTTAAATATTGTAACCGCTGACTGCTTAAACTCTTTTCACTTTCTTTACCGCGGACTGCATCCAGCATTTCATTAAATGCATGCTGCATGGTTTGCAGGGCTTTTTCTTTTTGTATCAGACCGAGTTTTTCCTGTTCCAGCAGTGCCTCTTCTTTGGCGATCGCGGCTTCCAGTTCAATACGCTTGTCTACTTCGGCCTTCTGCTTCTCATTCAGATCATGATAGGTTACATTAAAGCCTTCAAGTGCAGCTTTGGCGAGTTCAATACTTACTTCCTTATATTCTGTTTTTATTTCAAAATATTTCTCTGCTTTTTTTGCCTGGCTCTCCAGGCTTTTAAGTTGGTTGTTAATTTCAAATAACAGGTCTTCAATACGGGCAAGATCCTGCTCGGTAGCATCCAGCTTTAGCTTGGCCTCTTTTTTACGGGTTTTGTAAATTGA
>JANOUJ010000310.1:0-9370 GCA_031416815.1 Chitinophagaceae bacterium | reverse complement strand
TGCTGCAAACGAAACATCTCAACAACGTAAGGCTGATGCTTTAAAAAGATTGAGTGTTGTGGAAAGCTTCCGTGATGCAAATACAAGGATCAACAACCGTCCTGAGTGGATGGTAATGCAATACATTCCGGTTATTCCACCCGAACTACGTCCGCTTGTTCCATTGGATGGTGGCCGTTTTGCATCTTCTGATCTGAATGATCTGTATCGTCGTGTTATTATCCGTAACAACCGTTTGAAAAGATTATTAGAAATTAAAGCACCTGAAGTTATCCTTCGTAATGAAAAAAGGATGCTGCAGGAAGCAATAGATTCCTTGTTTGATAACAGCCGTAAATCAAATGCTGTAAAAGCAGAAGGCGGACGTGCACTGAAATCATTAAGTGATGTGTTGAAAGGAAAGCAAGGCCGTTTCCGTCAGAACTTGCTTGGTAAACGTGTTGACTATTCTGGTCGTTCGGTTATTGTAGTTGGTCCTGAATTGAAAATGCATGAGTGTGGTTTACCAAAAGATATGGCGGCAGAATTATTTAAGCCGTTTATTATTCGTAAACTAATTGAAAGAGGTATTGTAAAAACTGTAAAGAGTGCCCGTAAGTTGGTTGATAAAAAAGAAGCCATTATCTGGGATATTCTTGAAAATATTTTAAAGGGACACCCGGTTATGTTAAACAGGGCCCCAACACTTCACCGATTGTCAATCCAGGCCTTTCAGCCAAAGTTGATCGAAGGTAAAGCGATTCAATTACACCCGTTGGTAACTACAGCCTTCAACGCCGATTTTGATGGTGACCAGATGGCGGTTCACGTGCCTTTAAGCAGTGCTGCAATTCTGGAAGCCCAGTTATTGATGCTTTCTTCACACAATATTTTGAATCCGCAGAATGGTACACCGATCACCCTTCCTTCGCAGGACATGGTACTTGGTTTGTATTACATCACCAAGGGTAAAAAATCAACAGAAGAAGAAAAAGTAAAGGGCGAAGGAAAATCATTTTATTCTCCTGAAGAGGTGATCATTGCTTACAATGAAAAAATGATCGACCTGCATGCCAACATCAAAGTAAAAGTTGATGTTCGTAATGCCGATGGTACTTTAACCAACAAATTATTAGAGACCACTGTTGGTCGTGTAATCTTTAATCAGCACGTTCCAAAAACGGTGGGGTATATCAATGCTTTATTAACCAAGAAGGCATTGCGTGAAATTATCGGTGATATCATCAAATGGACCAGTGTTCCCATCACTGCTAAATTTCTGGATGATATTAAAACACTTGGATACCGTATGGCGTTCCGTGGTGGTCTATCGTTCTACATCAATGACCTGATCATTCCCGAAATTAATGGCTTGTTGGTTGAGAACGCACAAACATAAGTTGCTGAAGTGTGGGACAACTACAATATGGGTTTGATCACTAACAATGAGCGGTACAACCAGATCATCGATATCTGGAGCCGTGTTGATACGAAGGTAACAGAAACATTAATTCAGGAATTGGCCGCCAATAAACAAGGTTTCAACTCTGTGTATATGATGTTGGATAGTGGAGCCCGTGGTAGCAAGCAGCAGATCAAGCAGCTTGCAGGTTTGAGGGGTTTGATGGCTAAGCCACGTAAATCAGGTTCATCAGGTAGTGAGATCATTGAGAATCCGATCCTTGCCAACTTTAAAGATGGCTTGAGTGTATTGGAGTACTTTATCTCTACGCATGGTGCCCGTAAGGGTCTTGCGGATACGGCTTTAAAAACAGCGGATGCCGGTTACTTAACTCGTCGTTTGGTGGATGTGAGCCAGGACGTGGTTATTAATGAAGAAGATTGCGGAACCTTACGTGGTATTGCAACATCTGCATTGAAAGACAATGAAGATATTATTGAAGCTTTAAGTGACAGGATAGAAGGACGTATGTCATTACATGATGTTTTCCATCCAGCAACTGAAGAGTTGTTGATTTCCGGAGGCGAAGAGATCAGTGCAGAAATGGCAAAGCGTATTGACGACAGTGGAATTGATACTGTTGAGATACGTTCGGTATTAACCTGTGAAAGCAAGCGTGGTGTGTGTGTAAGATGTTATGGTAAGAATCTTGCATCAGGCATGCTGGCACAGCGTGGCGATGCAGTAGGTATCATTGCGGCACAATCAATTGGTGAGCCGGGTACACAGTTAACCTTACGTACTTTCCACGTAGGTGGTGTGGCAGGTTCTGCTTCTGTAGAATCTACATTGCCAGCTAAGTTTGATGGTACATTACAGTTTGACGGATTACGTACGGTACATACTGAAGATGCTAATGGTAAAAAAATAAATGTGGTTATCGGACGTACCGGTGAGATCAGAAATATTGATGTGAAGAGCGATCGTTTATTGAACACATCTCATATACCTTACGGCGCTGTGTTGAATGTAAAAGACGGGCAGAAAGTTTCCAAAGGAGATATCATCTGTACATGGGATCCGTTCAACAACGTAATTGTTGCTGAAGTAAATGGTAAAATTCATTTCGAAAGTTTGATAGAAGGTATTACTTACCGTGATGAAGCAGATGAACAAACTGGTCACCGTGAAAAAGTGGTTATTGAAACAAAAGATAAAACCAAATTACCAGTTATTATCGTAGAAGGTAAGGAGAAGAAATCATACAACTTACCGGTTGGATCACATATTGTGATTGAAGAAGGTAGTGATGTTAGAAGTGGACAGGTGTTGGTTAAAATTCCAAGGGTATTAAGCAAGCTGAAGGATATTACCGGTGGTCTGCCTCGTGTAACTGAATTGTTTGAGGCCCGTAACCCAAGTAATCCTGCAGTTGTTTGTGAAATTGATGGTGTGGTTGCTTTTGGCGCAATCAAGCGTGGTAACAGGGAGATCATTGTTGAAGCAAAAGATGGTGTGGTTAAAAAATACCTGGTTCCGTTGAGCCGCCAGATCCTTGTACAGGATGGTGACTTTGTAAAAGCAGGTGCTGCGTTAAGTGACGGTCAAACAGCTCCAATCGATATTCTTGCAATTAAAGGTCCATTCGCTGTTCAGGAATATGTGGTGAATGAAATTCAGGAAGTTTACCGTTTACAGGGTGTAAAGATCAATGATAAACACGTGGAAGTTATTGTTCGCCAGATGATGCGTAAGATAAGGATCGAAGATGCTGGTGATACAAAATTCCTTGAAGGGGATACAGAAGATCGCCTGGACTTTAACACAGAGAACGATTTTATCTATGATAAGAAAGTAGTTACAGAGGCAGGCGAAAGTACTAAGTTGAAATCAGGTCAGATCGTTACACTGCGTGAGATACGTGAAGAGAATTCAGTATTAAGAAGAGCAGATAAGAAACTGGTTGAGTTCCGTGATGCTTCACCCGCAACATCTTCACCGTTGTTATTGGGTATAACAAAAGCTTCGTTAGGTACACATAGCTGGATATCTGCGGCTTCGTTCCAGGAAACAACTAAGGTATTGAGCAGTGCTGCCATACAGGGCAAAACTGATGAAATGCTTGGATTGAAAGAGAACGTAATTACAGGACATCATATACCAGCCGGCACGGGTTTGCGTGAGTTTGAGAACATGATTGTAGGAAGCAAAGAAGAATACGAACTGTTGATGACCACCAAAGAAGCGATGAGCTTTGATGAGGAAGAGTAAGAATCGCTGATTTATTGATTGTAAAGATTCGCAGATTAATTATTTAAGGAGTTCCGTTTATAAAACGGGACTCCTTTTTTATGCGCTTTGTTTCAATATTTTTTGAAGCCGGTTTCTGGAACGGTAAAACTGAGATTTGCTGGTACTTTCGTTGCAACCAAGTATGGTAGCAATTTCACGGTGATTGTATCCTTCCACAACATGAAGTATAAAGATCTTTTTAACATCTGGTGATAGGTGTGTAACAATTTGTATGATATCTTTTTCGGCCAGTTTGTCAAAAATATTAGGTTCCTTAATTTCCTGAGCGTATTCAATATCTATATGGCACTTATATTTTTTATTGTCCCTTAAATAGGATAGGGCACTTCTTATCATTATTTTTCTCACCCAGCCTTCAAATGAGCCCTCATTTTTGTATTGATGCAGATTTGCAAAAACCTTAATAAATCCTTCCTGCACTACATCCTCGGTATCAGTTGCATTTTTTAGATATCGTAAACACTGGTAGTACATAGTGACAGCAAATCTCTGGTAAAGAATTTCCTGCATCTGTTTGTTACCCTGCATACATTCATCTAATAAATATTGCAGTGGTATTGTTTTATTTTTTTGTGGTAACATCTTCAGACTCTTGGTTAAATGAAGTACACTTTATTAATTAAACGCTTAATAAAACGGAATGATATCATTTGTCTTTGATCTCATCATCAGTTACAGGATTCGAGAATGCAGATCCAATACTATGCATCAAACTGGATATAGGACCTTCCATCTTATTTGTGTTATCATCCAGTGTATTGTCATGTAACAATTCACCCATTTTCAACTCCGGAAGTAAATACAATAAAATGTGATTTGTCTGGTTACTAAAAAAATCTTTTACTTCCTTAACGTCGGCATTGCCAGTCATGTTTTCTTTGGCAACTTTTACAGCTTCGTTTGCAATGGCATTCATCTTAGCCACGGGTTCCTCATTATGTTGCTTTGCATAGTCTGAAATTGTTTGAATAGCTTCTTTCCTGTTGTCATCAAATATTTTACTTACCCAGTGGGTGCGGCTCCCCCCATTTAAAAATTCAATGGCCCCTTCGTCGCTTTGTACAAACCTGTACAATCCTGCAAGTACGGCAGGTATAGCTGCCTGGCCAAATTTGTTAATTACGACATCGTCTTTATCGGCTTTAGGCTGTCCCGTGTTTGGGTCTATTTTGCTCAATGGCGGGAAACCCAAATTTTCCTGTATTATTTTAACTAGATTAACTGACATGGTAGTATTTTTTTAGTTTACTAAAGCTTTTTAAAAAAAAGATGTCAAAATCGTGCCAACAAAAATTTCTACCTATGAAGTGGAAATAGTTGTACGATTTTGGGGTTTATAGATAGCAATGCAATGGCAAAATTCTATTTCATACGGCAGCCGGTGTGTTACTAAAGCGGAGCGTATTTAATAACCTGATCTTCATAAATGAAAACCGGGTTGCATTTAGCTGGAATGTAATTATGTCTTTAAAGTTTTTTAATGGAAGATATTCAAGGAGTATATCTTCGTAAAACTTGTTGAAATAGGTCTCACAATTATTACAAAGAGCTACAATCTCACCGCCCTTAGAAAAATCCGCCTCTTCATGAATATCAGATTCTATTTTTTTCCAGAGTTGATCCGTTGCTGTTAAAGGAATAGAGATGTTTAATTCTTTTACCCTCGTGGTTATTTCTTCGGCATATTGCATGGCTTCAACCGACAGGGTAAACATAGCTGTTTTAAGATTAGCACATTCTACATCTTCAGCCACGTTTTCAAAGCCCTCCGTTATTTGGCATAGATATGACACCAGGCTCTGCAACTTTTCCTTAAGCGATTCGTTTATGCTGTCCATGGATAGGTTCATATTTTCCGGTACTTAGTTAACTATACTTTTACCAGTATATTCTTTGATTGTGTTTAAAACTGTTTTTATACCATTGAATTGCTGCTGTAACAATACCCGTAGTTCGTAATTATCTTCCAGCTGCTCTATGGCCTGGCCATAATTTTTTAAAGTTGTTTCTTCAGCCTTTATGCATCCTTCAATGATCTCGTCTTTTCTACCGTATTTAAAAGTGCCCTTTAAATCCATCCACGTACGCTGCAAAAGGCTTAACGTCACCTGGTCAATGGGAGAGTCGGCGCCCATGCTGTTAATAAGTTTTCTTAACTCATTACTATACCGCCCTCGTTGGTAACCATAGCGTTCCATCAGTAAAGACAAGACACTGTCTTTAATTTTTTCAGATGCATGTAAGTATCCTTTTTTAGCATCTTCCAACACAGCAATAAGGTTGTGGATGGTCAGGCTAATGTTTTGGTTAATATGCTTCATAACTTTTGATTGGCGTTAAAACAATAGTTACAATTTTTATACCGTAATTATTATAAAAGATTTTTTTACCAGCCCATTTTTCGGCATCTATTTAATAAAACGACCTGTCATTTTTGAATGAATCATTTAATTTAAAAGGCCTGTAATAACTTTGCAAAGAAGTTAAATTAATATATTTTCTGAAGCTTTTATATGCCTCTGCTATGGTTTGTGGGAATTATGCAAACTTTTACAGAAATTTTGTAAGCGGCAATTTTTAAGAAATAAGAAGGATATTATTTGTTTTGGCAGCATCATAGGTTGATAGATTCCCAGTGTGGAATTAATGCAGATATTATAAAAGGGGTTTCATTGGATGGTGACAAAACAATTTCCGTTGTTTTTGGTGTTGGGGTCTTTTTAGAAAGTGGGTAATTGGGTATATTTTTTCCAAGGTAGATATTTCGCTCACCCTGCTGTATGCCATTTTCAATTATTAATTTGATAATCCCATTTCCGCCGCGGTTTTCCAACGGCTGCTTTCTTATTTCCGGCGTGAGAAAAGGGTCATCATCAAAAATAAATTCGTCAATATAATATTCATTTTTACCGGGTTCTTTAATTACGGGATGAATATGTTTTAATGCATTGGAATTTGGATACGATGCCGGCTTTAAAGTATAGAACCGGTATTGTCCTTTTTCATTGGTTTTCATCCAGCCACGGATATAACCATGCCGCTTCGCCCAGCCTTGTTCATTATTCCTGTTTTTATATTCTCCGTCTTGCCCGGTGTGGTAAATATAAAGCACCACATCTTTCGCTGTTGTTTTTCCATCTGCGTGGTATACCACGCCGCTTATTATCATTTTTGGGCCGGGTTCATTATAATCGGGTAAAGTATCTTCCCACGATAATTTCTCAAAAGGTACAGGGCTTTCAAACACAGCTTTACACCCTTCGCAGGAGCCACCAACTGGTTGCCTGGATTCACGGCTTTGTGAGCAGGCATTCAATGAAACCAGGGTAATGGATATGCAGAACATTAATATTAATTTCATGAGCTGTATTTTAGTATCCCAAATTTGAGACACATAATTATTATTTTAAAAATATTTACACAAACGGATCATTTTACCTGACAAAGGGAAAAGTGTATTTCATCATGTGAATGCAACCATTGCTGTAATCGTTATTGCCGGTTGAAATTTGTACTTTTATTTTGACAAATGCACAACGCCGCCTTTTTTATCAAGTATAAACTCCATCATCTCATCATTTGGATGCTGATCTTTGGGCTATGGTATTTCTTACGGTACGAAGACTACGCACTGGAATCTACAGCCTTTCAGGTCACATCAATTAAAGTGGCCGACCTGGCGCTGATGGTATACATTACCAATTACCTGCTGATACCCAAACTGCTGTACAAAAAAGAATATTTCTGGTTTGGTTTCTTTTTTATTTTAATGATCGTTGTGAGCAGTGTACTGAAGATGAATATTCTTGGCCGGCTGATGAACAATCCAACGCTGTTGAATATTACCGGAAATCTAAAAGCCAGGATTTATGATAACGTGATCCCGCATTTCTTCCTGGTGCTGGCCGGTGCAGCCATAAAGCTAATGGTTGATTACACCAGCATGCAGCAGCACATGGTGGAGATGGCAAAAGAAAAAGCTGAGGCTGAGCTGAATTTTCTTAAGTCGCAGATAAATCCGCATTTTTTATTCAACTCCATCAACTCGGTTTATTTTTTAATTGATAAGGCCAATGGTGATGCCCGTGGAGCATTGCATAAATTTTCCGATATGCTGCGTTACCAGTTGTACGAGATGAATGGGAGCCGCATCGCTATAGAAAAGGAGATACAGTACCTGCAGGATTATATTGATCTGCAAAAGCTGCGCAAAGATGACCAGTATCATATTGAATTTAACTGTCCGCCGGATGTAAAAGGATTTTTCATAGAGCCGCTGTTGCTGATCCCTTTTGTTGAAAATGCCTTTAAGCATATTTCACATCAACAAGATCAGCTTAATTTTATAAGGTTACACCTTAGTATACATAAGAATGAATTTAATTTCAATATTGAAAATTCTAAAGAGTTGGTGGTAAAACAAACTTTGCCGCATTCGGGCATTGGTCTCGTTAATGCAAAAAGAAGGCTTGCATTGTTATATCCGCAAAAGCACAGTTTAACAATTATTGATGGAACGGATCTCTTCCACGTAGCATTGAGTATAAAAATTTAGTTTTAATGGTTATCAACTGTATCATTATCGACGATGAACCTTTGGCCAGGGCCGGGTTGAAGGAATATATTACCGACATTGATTTCTTCAACCTGCTGGGCGAATTTGACAATGCGCTTGCCGCAACTGAAATGATCGGCAGCGGCAATGTTCACCTGCTTTTCCTGGATATACAGATGCCGAAAATAACCGGTATTGATTTTTTTAAAACCCTTGCCAACCCACCGGCAGTAATTTTTACCACCGCTTACCCGCAATATGCACTGGAAGGCTTTGAAGTGAATGCGCTTGATTACCTGGTAAAACCAGTCTCTTTCGATCGTTTTTATAAAGCGGCCCTGAAGGCAAAAGAATTTTTTGGGCAAAAGCAAAACGACAAGGCCGGTGTACAGGAAGCAGCTTCTTCCTATTTTTTTATAAAAGCCGATAATAGCCTAGTGAAAATCATGTATGCTGATGTTTTATTTGTCGAAGCACTGCAGAATTATGTAACGATTCATACCACTACAAAAAAATACATCAGTTACCTTACCTTCAAATCGGTAGAAGATTATTTACCGGTAGGTGCATTTATTAAAGTGCATAAATCTTTTATTATTGCAGCAAGCCGTGTTGACAGTATCGATGGCAATGAAATACATATCGGGCAGCATCGTATTCCCATCAGCCGAAGCCTTAAAGAAGAAGTTGTTGAAAAACTGGTGACCGGAAAATTTTTGAAAAGGTAGAAAATGTTGGTGGAGGCTCCTAACAACGATGATAGATCGCTTAAAGGAGTTGTAAACTATAATATGCCACCAAAGTAAAAACAATACACCTTGTAAGTACTCCAATACAGCACCAGGTAACCAGTTTTTTAATATCGGCATTTAACCCCACGCCCACGGCAATACTTATGGGGGCGCCCACAGAAACGGTTCCCAAAAAGCCCACGCCAATAACACCATATTTATTCCAGATTTTTAACAGACGGGGATGCTTTTGTTGAGCTACTTCTTTAGTAGGCTTCTTTTTATGAAAAAAGGACCTGATCTTATCGCCCAGGAAGGCTGCCACAAAAACACCAACCAAACCGCCGGATAAACTCGCAAAAAAAATGGTCCAGGGCGAAAGGCCAAAGG
>JANOUJ010000309.1:0-17028 GCA_031416815.1 Chitinophagaceae bacterium | reverse complement strand
CAATCGCTGCCGCCACGCCAAAGGCAGCCAGGTTTGAAAATACATAGATCAATATAAAATAAACTACGGAAGTTGTTCCCTCTATGGAATTGCTGCTGATGCCAACTAAAATAAACCCAACCTGTGCAATGGAAGAAAAAGCAAGGAATCGTTTTATACTCTGCTGCCGTAAAGCAAACAGGTTACCAATGATCATAGTGGCGATGGAAAGTATCATCACCATGTTATACCATATCGCCTGCATAGGTTGAAATACTTTGTATAATGTTGCCATGAATATAAAAGCAACCGCTCCTTTTGATATCACAGAGAGAAATGAAGTCACTGCCATGGGTGAACCTTCATATACATCAGCCGTCCATAAATGAAAGGGAACAATAGATAATTTAAAAGCAAAGGCTGAGAACAAGAATATCAAGGCAAGTATCTGCAACGGGCTTCCGTTCAGGAGTTGCGGTATTTCTGCAAAGCTGATGGTACCGGTTGCACCGTAAATTAAAGAAATACCAAAAAGTAAAATACCTGAGGAAAATGCTGAAGATAAGATCATCTTCATAGCAGCTTCTGAAGATCTTTTTTTATCGACGTCGAAATTGGCCATGGCAGCAACCGGTATGGTTGACAGCTCCAATGCTAAAAAGAACATCAATAAATTTCCACTGGAAATGAGAAAGAACATACCCAGCAATGCTGACAACATCAGCATAAAAAATTCCGGCATGTGCTCGCTTTTCCTGAACCAATCTGCAAATAATAGTGAGATGAGATAAACACCCAGGCTCAAAATACTCTTTTGCAGAACGATCATGCTTGTTGTGAGGTACATTCCATCAAAGAGTGACCCTTCCGCATTGAAAAAGAAACCGGTAACAAAATTCAGCAATAACAAAACCTGTATCAGCAATAACATCGTTTCATTTTTTAAGCCCTTGCCTAATTTAATAAACAGGAGCAGAAAAATGATACCGGTTATAACCAGTTCAGGCTTCATCAATGTGAACATTTCATTCATTCAGATACTTTTATTTTGGTCCCGATACCTGCCTGCCGGTAGGCAGGGCTATCGGGATAATTTTTGCATAATAATTTCCGCAGCCGGGCTTACCAAATCATTCAGCCAGAAGGGCGCTATACCAATGGCTAAAATTCCGGCGATCAGTATCAATGCAGCCAGTTTTTCATTCCAGGTTGCATCTTTTAAATCTTCAAATCCCGCTGTTAAAGGACCCATGGCCGTTTTAGTAACAGCCCTTAAAATATAAACTGCAGTTACAACGATTGAGAGACAGGCTAAGATAGTTGCTACTCTACTAAATGTATCGGGATGTTGCCAGGATCCCATGAACACGGTCATCTCTGCCACAAAACCACTCAGGCCCGGTAAGCCAAGCGAACAAAGGCCAACAATAAATAAAACAGAAATAATGAAAGGCATACGCTTTAACAATCCGCCCATTTCACTCACCTGCCTGGTATGCGTACGTTCGTATATCATGCCGATGATGGCAAAGAAAAGTGCTGTCATCAAACCATGTGAAACCATTTGCATTACTGCACCCGTCATGGATGTTTTGGTTAGCATGCCGATACCCAGTAAAACAAATCCGCAATGACTTACAGAAGAATAAGCGTTGATGTATTTCAGATCCTTCTGCATCATAGTGGCAAAGGCACCATATAAAATTGCAATGACAGAAAGTACAATAATGATGGTTGCATATTCTTTTGCGCCTTCGGGCATGATGTATGTTGCCACACGCAAACACCCATAGCCGCCAAGCTTCATGGAGATACCGGCCAAAAACATAGAACCTGCTGTTGGTGCAGAAGAGTGACCATCCGGCACCCAGGTATGAAAAGGAAAGAGCGCTGTAAACACACCAAAACCCACAAACAATAAAGGAAAGCAGATCATTTGTGTTTGCACAGGAATGTTCAGCTGTGATAATTGCAACAGATCAAACGTATGTGCAGTATTTGAAAAATAAATTCCCAGCAATCCCACAAGTACCAATGCCGAACCACCCATTAACATAAGCGCCAGTTTATTGGCGCTGTATTCTTTTTTACCGCTTCCCCAAATACCGATCAAAAGATATTTTGGTATAACAGCGATCTCTAAAAAGAAAAATAAAATAAAGAGGTCGAGTGAAATGAAAAATCCATAAGCACCCAGGCTTAATAAAATGAGGAGGAAATAAAACTCCTTTGTCATCTTAGTTACGTTCCAGGAAACCAGCACGCCGGCAATAACGACAAATGCAGTCAATAATATCATTGCCACAGAAATACCATCAACCCCTAAATGGAAACTAATATTCCACGATGGGAACCAGTTGTACTGCTGCTCAAACAGCATCTGTGTTGTACTGCCTTCAGCCCTTTCTTTGTAATAACCAAACAATAATATAAAAGACAAAACCAACTGGGCCGCTGCTCCTGCCAAGGATACAACCTTAACCTGTTTGGCAGTACGCATCAGCAAAACAGCTACTGCAGTTAGTAATGGTAATAATATTAATAATAATAAATTCATGCAGTTTGTTAAATCAATTTTCTATTTCCAACAGTAAATGAACAGTAAAGCCAGCCCGATTATACCGGCTAAAAAGTAAAGGGCATATTGCTGTACCTTACCAGATTGAACTCCTTTTATTATTTCTGAAATATCTTTTGTTCCGTTACCGGTTGCATTCACCAGTCCGTCAACAATATTCTTATCGATCCAGGCAGCCGGCCTTCCAATTAAGTTAAAAATAATTTTTTGGGTGATAAACAGGTAGATCTCATCAATATAGAATTTATGATAAGCTGCTTTATATAACCCACTGAGTGATGCAGCGACTTTATCCGGTTTATCATTTTCTTTTTTATACATCCACATGGCAATAAAAATTCCAGCCAGCCCTAATGCAACCGGGGCTATGGAAAACTGTAAATGAAATTCGGTTCCTAACTGTTTTCCATCAGTACTTACAAAACGTCCGAAAGGAATGAACCCCGCAACTGCTGCACCAACGGCCAGTAATACCAATGGCATCATCATCGTAAAACCACCTTCGCCTTTATTGACCTCACCCCAACCCCTCTCCAAAGGAGAGGGGCTTTTAGCACCCCAAAAAATTGAAAAGTATAACCGGAACATATAAAAAGCGGTCAATCCCGAAGTAATTAAAGCAACCAA
This sequence comes from Chitinophagaceae bacterium, assembly GCA_031416815.1. Lineage (GTDB taxonomy): Bacteria > Bacteroidota > Bacteroidia > Chitinophagales > Chitinophagaceae > Ferruginibacter. Next base: position 13,844 of record JANOUJ010000309.1, on the reverse strand, counting down.
GTAAATGGCTGGGTTATGCTGGTAAGCCGCCAATAAAATTTCTTCTTTACTGAAGAATCCTGCAAATGGTGGCACACCTGCTATGGCAAGGCAGGCAATTAAGAAAGTGATATGGGTGATGGGTAGATATTTTCTCAAGCCACCCATGTCTTTCATTTCATTGCTGTGTATATAATGAATAACTGCGCCTGCACCTAAGAACAACAGCGCTTTAAACATAGCATGTGTAAACAAATGAAACATAGAAGCGGTATAACCCAGTCCATCTTCTCCGCCATATTTTGAAACACCCAATGCAAACATCATATAACCGATCTGGCTCATGGTAGAATATGCCAATACTCTTTTTATATCCGTTTGTGTGCAGGCAATAATTGCAGCTATCAATGCGGAGATGGCGCCAACATAGCCCACCAAGCTCAAAGCATTTGGTGCCGAAATGGCAAATACAGGAAACAATCTTGCCACTAAAAACACACCGGCCACAACCATCGTAGCAGCATGTATCAATGCTGAAACCGGTGTTGGGCCTTCCATGGCATCGGGTAACCAAATGTGCAATGGAAACATCGCACTCTTTCCGGCGCCACCAATAAATACCAAAACCAATCCCCAGGTTAATGCAGATATACCCAGGAAAGATGCAGCAACAGCATTTTTTAATTCATTCGATTCCGGGGCAGTTAATCTTTCGATAAGCGTATTAAAATCCAGCGTGCCTGAATAAAAAGAAAGAATTAATATGCCGATCAAAAATCCAACATCGGCAAAACGTGTTACAATAAAAGCTTTTTTACAGGCAGCAACGGCGCTGGGTTTATCGTAATAATATCCGATCAGTAAAAAAGAAGAAACGCCAACCAGCTCCCAGAATATATATATCTGGAAGATGTTCGAGGACACAACCAGGCCAAGCATAGAAAATGTAAACAGTCCCAGGAATGCATAATAAACAGGGAATCTTTCATCGCCTTTCATATAGCCCAGGCTATAAATATGCACCATCAAAGAAATAAAAGTAACCACTACGAGCATCATTGCAGAAATAGGATCAAGGATGATACCCATGTCAATAGAAACACCTTCAGAAAATTGTAACCAGGTATATTTTAACGGAACCAATTTTTGATAAACACCGTCAACCTTACCATACTCAAAGAAATAACCGTAGGCCGTATATAATGCCAGGGCTGTTGAAACCAGTAAAAGTGTGGTTGCAATAATACCAGAAGTGTTCCTGAAATATTTTCTTCCAAAAAGTCCAAGCATTAAAAAACCTGCCAGTGGCAGTAAAGGAATGAGCGCTATGTAGGTTGCGTTTGGCATGGCCTCACCCTCGTTCTCCCGATAAATCGGGAGAGGCCGGGCTTTTATTTTTTAATCAACATTTGTAATTATGCATTTCAACATTTATTCTTTATTCATCATTTACATCTCCCCATCTATCTTCTACTTTTCCCCCTTTAAGGGATAGGGGCCACTAATACTTCATTTCTTCTGCATCTTCTACATCAATCGATTTGTGACTTCGGTATAAATTAATAATGATAGCAATGGCAACTGCTGCTTCTGCGGCTGCAATGGCAATGATAAAAATGGTAAAGAACACACCATCCAATCTATCGTACCACAAATATTTATTGAATGCAACAAAATTCAGGTTCACGCTATTCAATATCAATTCAACACTCATCAGCATGGTAACAAGGTTCCTTCTGGTAAAAAAACCATATACACCAATGAAGAACAGCGTTGCGCTGATGAAGAGCATATGATATAGTCCCGGTTCTATCATGTAGTCTCTGGTTTAGATTTTAAAGCAATAACAATACAACCAATCAACGCTGCTAATAATAAAATACTCACCACTTCAAATGGCAATGCATAACCATTGTCATCAACACCCAGCATTTGATAGCCGATGTTTGCAACAGTTGGCTCAATGGCTTTATTACCTGTTTCAACAAATGCATGCTGTGCTAATTGCAGCAGCACTAATGCCAGTCCGCAAAAAGCCGCCAGTGCAGCAAATAATTGTCTGCCTAACTTTTGTTTGGGCAATTGTTCCCCTGACTGCTGTGTAAGAAAGATTGAAAAGATGATCAGTACCACAATTCCACCAACATACACTACGATCTGTACCGCAGCAATAAATTCATATTGCAGCCAGAAATAAATTCCTGCAATGCCGATCAGCGAAAACAATAAATTAATAGCAGCACGAAAGATCATTCTTGTTGTAACAGCCAGCACCGCACTCACTAAAGTAAGCGCTGCCAGTAAATAAAATATGATCGTTGATCCACTCATGGCCTCACCTTCGGTCCCTCTCCAGTAGAGAGGGAGGCCGGGCTTTATTTTTTTAATTTAACTAATTAACTAAGCATTTCGCCTACTTCACTATCCTCATCTAAATATTACTCAATTCCTTCTCTTATTTTTGAACCGGGGTTATTTAAAATTTTTGTCAGGTCTGCCCTGTTAAAAACACTATGCTCAAATGTTTGCGCCATTTTTATAGCATCTGTAGGACAAGCGATGATACACAGATTACACATGGTACATAGTTCCAGGTGATACACAAATTTGTCCAATGCCTTCTTCTTTTTGCCCTCGGGTGTAATATCAAATTGTGTAACAATTTTTATAGTTGCATTCGGACAGGCAAGTTCACAGGCTGTACAACCGGTGCAGGCATGTTCATTGTTCTCATCATGTATCAACACTACTTCGCCTTTAAATCTTTCCGGCAGATTTAATGTATCCCTGTTATCAGGATATTCCTGTGTGATGATCTCTTTGTGATGCGTAAAATAATAGCCTGTACGGCGCATGCCGATGAGCAGAGATCTTACTCCGTTGAAAACATCCTTAAAATAACCCCCCAAACCCCCTGAAGGGGGAGTTGAAGAGTCTTTATGTTTTAAAATATCACTCATATTCAGAAGTTATAACCTATAACTAAAATCTGTTTTTGTTATCCTCCCCCTTTAGGGGATCGGGGGGTCTTAAAAATGCCAACCCAAAATCGCAATGGCCGTTACCAATAATAAATTAAACATGCTTATTGGTAATAAATATTTCCATTCTAAAGTCAGTAACTGATCAATACGCAAACGTGGAAATGTCCACCTGAACCACATGATCACAAAAATCAAGAAAAACGTTTTTCCGAAGAACCAGATACTTGATGGTATATAATCCATCACATGATTAAAAGCTTCCCAGTTACCGATATGGAAAGGCATCCATCCACCTAAAAACAAAGTGGCCCCAATGGCGCATACAATAAATACATTGATATATTCCGCCAAAAAGAACAAAGCGAACTTCATTCCTGAATATTCTGTATGAAACCCCGCAGTTAATTCAGACTCTGCTTCCGCCAGGTCAAAAGGTGCCCTGTTGGTTTCTGCAGTTACAGCGATGATAAAGATCACGAATGAAATAATTACCGGAATATGACCTTTAAATATCCACCAGCCGTCGGCCTGTGCGTTGATGATATCGTTGATATTTAAACTGCCAGTCAATACAACAATCGTAAGAATAGACAACCCTGCCGATAATTCGTAACTCACGATCTGTGCACCACTACGCATGGCTCCCATCAGCGAATATTTATTATTACTGGCCCATCCTGCCATTAAAATACTGATGACCATTATGGATGAAACCGCTGTTACATACAATACACCGATGTTTAGATCCCACAATTGAAAACCTTTTGCAAAAGCGATCGGCGCCATTAATAACATCGCAACGATCATAGCAATAAACGGCGCCAGGTTGAATAAGAATTTATCTGCGCCATTCGGTGTCAACCCTTCCTTCACCAACAGCTTCAATGTATCTGCCAATGATTGAAACATACCTTTTGGACCAACACGGTTTGGCCCCAACCTTATCTGCATCCATGCGGCCACTCTTCTTTCCATTAATACCAAAATCAATCCCAGCGTGGCAAACAACCCAATTACAGCAATGCCGGCAATAACCATTTCGATGATCATTGCCCACGTTGGATTGAATGTCTGGTTCAACCAATTATGAATGCTACTTGATATGTTTGATAAGCTCCACATAAAAACCAAACCCCCTCCGCCCCCTGAAGGGGGAACTTTGGAGTATAATTATTTTAAGTTCCTTTCAATTTTTTTAGCACTACTATAATTCGTTTTCCACAATGAATAAAAAGCTCTTGCAACATCAGGCTCCCCGTTCCCCCTTCAGGGGGCAGAGGGGGTTATTTCTACCTGTCAATATCCGGTATTACCAGATCCAATGTTCCCATCATCGCAACTAAATCTCCCAACTTACCTCCTCTTGCCATATGATCTAATGCCGAAAGATTTGAAAATCCGGGTGAACGGAATTTTATCCGGTACGGTGTCATACCGCCTTCGCTGACAATGTACACACCAAACTCTCCTCTTGCTGTTTCTACTCTTTGGTAAAACTCTCCCTTGGGTAATTTTAAAACAGCCTTAGTCTTAGCCTGGAAATCACCTTCGGGAATATTATCAATAAGCTGTTCTATTATATGTATGGACTGATGCAGTTCTTTTATCCGTACCATGTAACGGGCCAATGAATCACCAGCTGTTTCAATCACTTCATCAAACTGCACTTTGTTGTAAGCATCGTAGGGATATAATTTCCTGATATCACAACTTACACCGCTTCCTCTACCGGTTGGGCCGGTGCATCCAAAAGAAATGGCATCTTCTTTTGACAAAACGCCAACACCCTTCATGCGGTTTTGAAAAATAATATTATCCGTAACCATTTCATCATACTCGTGCACTTTCGATTTAAAAAGTGTGATGAACGCTTTTACTTCCTGTTGAAAATCAGTATGTAATTCCTGCATCACACCGCCAGGCACCATATAATTCATCGTTAACCTTGCACCGCAGGTTTTTTCCATGATATCGTTAATGGTTTCTCTTTCACGAAATGCATGGAAGAAAGGGGTAAATGCGCCAATATCCATCGCCATCGCTCCCCACCACAATTCATGCGATGCAATTCTTGTGAGCTCAGCCATGATGACTCTTATCACCTGTGCTCTTTCAGGCACTTCAACCTGCAGCCCTTTTTCTACCGTTAATGCACAGGCCTGGTTATTGATGTGAGCCGAGAGATAATCCATCCGGCTGGTAACATAAATAAACTGGCGATAGGTCAAACTCTCACACATTTTTTCAATAGAGCGATGTATATAACCAAGATGCGGCTCAACTTTTTTTATGGTCTCGCCGTTGAGTGTGATCACCAGGTGCAATACGCCATGTGTTGCAGGATGTTGAGGTCCTACATTGATGACGAGATCACCTTCGGTGGTTGTGCCTATTTCTTCAAACATTTACCCCTAGCCCCTAAAGGGGGACAATTGTGTTTTATGATTAAATTTTGTTTCGTCAATCATGTTTAATCTCCTCCATAGTTCCCCCTTTAGGGGGCGGAGGGGGTTTACAGTTTTATCATATTAATTGGGTCCTCAAAATCTTTCCGCATTGGATTCTTTCCTTCCCATCCATCGGGTAATATCAATAATCTCAGATCAGGATGGTTTAAAAAATTAACGCCAAACATTTCATACACTTCCCGTTCATGAAAATCAGCTGTTTTCCAGATCTGGCTTACAGATTCTATTGCGGGATTATCATTACTTAAAACCGATTTGACAACAATGTTATGCCGGAATATGGTTGAACTTAGATGATAAACCATAGTAAGGTTTGTCTTAAAATCAATACATGTTAAACAGAAAAGATAATCGAATTGCAAACTTTCTTCGTGCCGAAGTTGTTGGGCTAGTGGCAACCAATCTTTTGGCTCAACAGCAATATTAAGCCATTCAGCTGTTTCATCAAAAGTGGCAGCAGCAAGCAGTTCAGTTATTTTGGTTTTCAGTTCTTCGGTATTCATATAACCTCACCCTCAATCCCTCTCCTGCAGAGAGGGAGGCCGGGCATTTTTTAATTAATCAACTATAGTAATTAAGCATTTCAGCTTTTAAATCATTAATATTTCAGTCCGTTATAAGCCCGACTTAATTTGTTCCCGTGTTAATCCTTTTTTTATTTTGTCTTGTAGTGATATTAATGCATGCAAAAGCGCTTCCGGCCTGGGCGGACAACCAGCCACATATACATCCACCGGTATAATGTGATCGGCGCCTTTTACGACCGAATAAGTGTTATAAAAAAAAGGCCCGCCGCTGATGGCGCAGGCTCCCATGGCAATTACATATTTTGGATCGGCCATCTGGTCATACAATCTTTTCAAAACAGGACCCATTTTATTTACAATGGTACCGGCAATAATAATAACATCAGCTTGTCTTGGAGAGGCTCTTGCAACTTCAAATCCAAACCTTGAAAAATCGTATTTGGCAGAAGCCACGGCCATCATTTCAATACCGCAGCAACTGGTAGCAAAGGTGAGGGGCCATAAAGAATTTGACCTGGCCCAATTGATCACATCATCCAGTTTACTTAATACAATACCTCCGCCAGGGATCTCCTGTATTTGTCCGGGAAATGAAGCCTCGCCCCCCCCGCCCCCTGAAGGGGGAGCCTGGAAAGACTCTGCTTTTTCTGAAGTGTCGTTCATTATATAAAGAGTATCCTTTAAAAAAAAATTATCTCAATCTCAGCAACCTGTTCAATTTATCAGTGTCTGCGTTTCTGTTCCTCCGCCGCGGCGGAGGCGGAGGGGGTGACTTACATCCACTTCAACGCACCTTTTTTATGTGCATATAAAAATCCCATAAACAATATAAAAAAGAAAATAATGATCTCTACCAACGCAATCCATCCAACTGATTTGGCAACTACGGCCCATGGAAAAATAAAGATCAGTTCCACATCAAAAATTAAAAAGATCAATGCAAACAAGTAATAGCCCACGTTTAATTGTATCCAGGTTTTACCGGTGGTGGGAATTCCGCACTCGTAGGGTTCGCCTTTCTGCGGATTTTTAGTAAATTTTGTAACAAACCTTGCCATCAAAACTGCAAAGGAAGAAAAAGCAAGCGCAGCAACAATCAAAACAATCATGGAAGACGCACCCATAATATTAAAATTTATAAAAGGAATTTTTTATTGTTCCAAGTTAGTCAAAAATACAATACAGTTATTTGCGGTAATAAATTTAAACATCATTAAACATGGTCAGACGAGACGTCAGACCAAGTTACCCGTATATCTCGACATGAATATCTTTATGATCATATCCCATATCCACAATTCTTGTCTTTGCCTCATCTATCATTCCCCGCCAGCCACATAATAAAAAGTTTGCAGGTTTTTTATCTTTACACAATTCTTCATACGCTTCATGCACATAGCCACTGCGGCCTTCCCAACTTTCTCTTGAAAGCACCGGGATGTACGTAAAGCCTTCCACAGATGCGTCCAGCTCTTTCATCTCTTGATAATACAGCAGCGTGTCTTTTGTACGGCAGCCAAAAATCAATGTTATATTTTTATGAGGGGTGTTTTTATTTTTTATATGATGAACCATACTCCGGAATGGTGCTATACCGGTGCCGGTGCAGATCAAAAACAAATCTTTATCCATGGGTTCTTTTAAAACAAATACACCTTGAGCCCCACGGAATGTAAGTTCTGTACCAATTCCTACGTCATCAAAAATATAATTGGTACCTGCTCCTTTTTTATCCAGTACGATCACCAGTTCAAATACATTGGAACCATCGGGCCAGGAGGCAATGGAATAACTGCGCCAACGCTTATTTGCTTTTTCGTGAATAGGCAGATCAAGTGTAACAAACTGCCCGGGAATAAAATCGAAGGAGGTTAACTCAGGTACTTCAATCCAATATCTTTTTGTGTAAGGTGTCTCGTCTTCTATCCGGATAACTTTTCCTGTCCGCCACGGTAATAAAGCCATTTTTTACATTTGCGGAAAGTTACAAATAAAAATGTTTCTGTAACAAGTAAGTAGTATTTCAATTTTATACAGACCAAATGTTTTTGTCATTTCGATCCCGATGGATCGGGAGAGAAATCTATTCGTTAACAATAACAGATGTCTCCTATCGTCGACATGACAGATAATTTGCTCCTTACTGAATAATGATCTTGCGACTGACTGTGGAATTTGCTGTAAATATTTTAAGCCGGTATGTTCCATTGGCAATACCGCTTAGATCCAAAGTATTGCTTCTTCCGTGGAGTGCGTATGTTCTAATTGTTTTGCCCGCAGCATCAAAAAGTACCGCTGCATTACAATTGGATGACGAAGTAATAAATATTCTTGCCTGCACAACGGGATTGGGATATACAGATACATCATCGCCAGTGTTATCAAAATTTATTTTTCGTACCGGAGAATTTTTAAAGCTGCCATCCTTATCCATCATTTTTAACCGGTAAAAATTTAGACCGGAAAAAGGTTGAAGATCAGTAAAGCTGTAATTATTTTTATTCCCATTATTATATGCAATTACAATTCCAATAGATGTATAGGTGATGCCATCAACGCTTCTCTCTACAACATATTTATCTGCATTCAATTCATTATCGGTTGTCCATTGCAATAAAACTTTTTTGTTTTGTTTAATGGCTTCAAAAGTTAACAGGTTTACTGGCAATGAATTCGTTCCATTCACCCCACCATTATTTAACCAGAATTCACTGAAGCTGTTTACCGGAAACTCGGCATAGTATCCATTATCATAGGGAACAATTTCGGTATTGGCCGGTAAAATAAATGAATGAACCCCGCCTGCATTATCTGCAAGTGTACCGTTCTCCTGTACCGCCGAACCACTGAATTTGGTTACGCCCAACGCATAAGGATCTACCGGTTTACTACAAACACCACATCCCGTGGCTGCCAGTAAGCTTTTAGCTTCTGCATCGGTAAAATAAAAACGTACCGTTACATTGGAGCCGGGAGGTGTGGTTGGCCTTACAACAATATTTCTGTTCAGGTAATATTGATAGTTCTGATAACGGACTGTTCCTGTGAATGGATACACACTAACAGTAGTATTGCCAAGATTATTTCCATTTGCATTGATGGATACTACCCTATTCACTCCCGAATTAAAATGTACCCAGTTGCTACCGCTTACTGATTGAGTTATGCCTGTTATAGGTACACCAGAATAAACAGCAGCTTTATCAAACACATGAATATCATCAATACCAACTCCTTCTAAATTATAACCAAGATCACTCGTAAATACAAACCGAAAACGGACTGTATTGCTGGTTGGCGGTATATTAAAGCTGGCCACATGCCAGGTCGCTAAAGAAGTACGCCATTGATGCTTTCCAGTTGGATCATTATACCAGTTCGTACCACCTCCGCCATTTGTACCGAGGCGGCTCCAGGTTACACCGCCATTAACAGAATACTCTACCCAGTTATAATCTGCGGGTGAAGCATCTTCAATTCTAAAAATATGGCTAAAGGACAATACCGGTTGCGTTAATCCGCTTAGGTTAAAACAGGGCGAATACAAATAAGAAATTTCATTGGTATTGTAGTTTGCTGTTAAGCTGGTTACCCAGGCTTTGGTTCCGTTAGCAGCTTTATTGATAATTGTTTTAACAGGTGTGCCCCACTGCCAGCTATTGTTTTGCCCTTTGCTGTACCAGTTTGCTGTACCACCTTCAAATCCTTCCAGGTATGGAAATGCATTAATGATCGGGCTGGTATGAAAAGAATAATTTAGCATACTATCATTGTCCCTGTAATTATCTGTTGACTCATAAACCCAGAAATTAAAATTATAATCAGCATCAGCAAGCAGGTTTATCGGTAATGCAAAACTATGAGTTGTAATTCCCGGAGGTATGGATGCAATGGTCTCCATCACATTACTTCCGCCATTTACATTATAATATACCGGTACATTGGTAAATGTAGTACTACTGTAATTTTTTATTTCAAATGATATGTTTTGACTACCGGCCATGTTGCAACCAGAGAGCGCAGGAGAAATGATACGGGTAATACCAATATCATTTGATACTTCTTTAATACCTACATCATCAAAAGTATAGCCATCATCCTGGTCAATAATTGGATAAGGTACATTGGCCGATGTATTACCCTGCTGGCTGAATTTTATTTGAAAGCTGCTGCTTATCGGCTGTGCAGGTAATACAGTATCCAGCACATCATTAATATTGATAACGGCATGTTTATACTGGCCCAATGCTGCCTGGTTAGCGATGAGGTCATAGGCTAAAACCCATGGCCTGTTATCGTTGCCACGTATCCAAACTTTATTGTTAGGATTATTTTCGTTACCGTGATTTTTGTAATAGAAGTCTAACCGTAATTGCTGGCCGCTGATATAATTTCCCAGGTTATAGGTCATCAACAGGCTGTCGGTATTTAATGTGGCGCTGTAAGGAAACTGGTCCAGCGTAATTGCCCTTGTTCCATTTAATGCAAAACCGGTATTTACAAATGTACGTGCCCGGCCCCGTGTTGTGTTTGCTTTAAAATCTACCCGGTCAATACTATCAAGACCGGTTGTATTCACCAGGTAATCTTTTACCAATGAAGTTTCGAACCCGTCCACGACTGGCAATGTTATTAAAGCATTGGGTAAATGTTTTATGGTTACCGTGGTTGTATCGTCTACTATCTGTGTATCACCCGTTCTTTTTACCCATGCTTGTATGGTGTAAATGCCCGGCAAAGAAAAATTGGCAGTGGTTGTAAATGTGTATTGCCTGGTAGCCAGTGCAGCTATTGCTACAGAACTCGTTTCCACAATTATTGCACCGCCGTTAACCTGGTAGTACAGATCGTATGAGCCCGTAGTTGAAACATTATCGAGGTTTCTAATGGTAAATCTTATTAGTTCGGATGCTGTTAATGCAGAAGATGTAAATTGTCGCCCTGTAACCGGTGCATCAACAGAAACTGCTTTTAAATTATTATCAAAGATCGATAAAGCACAAACACCCGTTGATGGTAAAACTGACCTGGACAAAGATCTTCTCCCATTTACGGTTCCGTTTTTTGCACTAACGCCAAACCAATAAGTAGTTGAACTATTCAGTCCTGAAATTAAATACGTGAGGCTTGTTGTATTGCCGATAATGGCCATCGTATCGACTTTCAATTGCCAAACATCGTATGACGTTGCACCGTTGATAGCCGGCCAATCCAATTGTGCATACCCGTCACATGGTATGGTAGCCGTAACAACCGGCTGACCAATTACAGTAAAATTAAAGTTACTTTCATCGCTGTAAGGAGAGCCGTTCCTGCTAACTCTTACTTTGTAATTATTGCTTACAGTAGCCGGAACCAACCAGTTATAATGCTGCAGGTTTGCCGCTACGTTATTATCGATCAGGTTCCAGGCGGTGCCATCAAAATATTCGATCGTAAAATTATTTGCTTCATCGCCATAAGCATTCCATCTGATAGTTTCTGATTGACCGGGCACAATCTTTTCTTCGCCAAAGGGATATTCAACAGTTACACCAAGTGTATCTACCTGGTAAGTTATTACATATTCCTGCGGGCCAAAAGGCAAAGCAAATGCACTTACATTAATATTATAATTACCGGCAATTGGATTCTCAATGATCACTTGTTCAATATTATTTATCCTGTCAACCCCTTCAACGGCATTATTATTTACGCCGGCAGGCGAAGGATCTAAAATCAATGGTTGATGCGTAATATTTCCGGGTGCGACAACGGTTAAATCAAAATCGTTAATTAAAGTGGACGCTGCATTGGGAGCAGCGGCTGTATCAGCCCAATACAACATCACTTTTAAGCGCCTTGCACCTGCAGGCACTGTTATTGTATTGGAGGACGGAGCAATTGAGCTTAAATAGAAGCGGTTATTTTCAATAGTTTCAGCGGCACGCCTTGCGTTTAGATGCCCGAAACCAAAAGTAAAATCAGGCCCCGGGTTGCCCAGGTCTTCTGCGGTATTGCATAATATTGCTTTTATTAAAGCAGCCTGCGGTACAGCTCCACTGTTGAATTTTCGATACTGTTCATTTAATAAGGTAGCAGCACCGGCAATAATGGGCGATGCCATACTTGTACCGCTGCTTGTGCCATAGGTAAAATTATGCCTGGTTGAAAGTACATTGTGACCCGTGGTTACGATCTCAGGTTTTAGCCTGCCATCATTTACGGGCCCACGACTGGTAAAAGAAGCCGGGGCATAAAGCGTGTCAAGAGCGCCGACTGTTAAAACATTTTTTGCAACCTGGTAACCCGATTTAATGGTTGCAAAGCTTGTAGGATATGGCGGGCAGGTAAGACCACCATCATTACCTGCGGCAAAAACATGCAGCAATTTTTTAAGATCCCCCATTTGCTTATCAACATAATTACTTACAACATCATATGCACCTTCGCCGGCACAACCGGCATTGGCATTGGTATATGAGTTATTTGTAACAACCATATTGTGATCTGCAACATACGTTGGTGCTGTAGTAATTATATCACTCAGGTACTGGCTTACAATGGTTGCCCGTGGCGCCATCCCATTATGTTTGGGATCAAGCAAACCGGCACCGGCTACTGTACCGGAAACATGCACTCCATGAAAACTGAATGGAAAAGGCACCCGGTTGATCACCCTTCCTGTAAAATCCAGTTGAGGTGTAACAATTTCTGAATTATCGCCAATGCCAACCACAATACCTTTACCACTTAAATTTTTTCCGGAGGGAGAAAGCAAACTCGTTACCGCATGTTTGCCGATACTTTTATTATTTAAAATCTTATCAGTCAGTGATTGTATGCTGATATAACTTACAAATGGCAATGCGGCTATGGCATTTATTTTATCCATATCTGCCTGGATAAAAATGGCATCGGCATCCGAATATTTTGTAGGCACAATCAATGCACCGATCCGTTGCAACTCATTAATTATGTCTGTTTTGCTTACTGATGGGTAATAACTAACAGCAATTAAATGCTCATCCTCTTTGTTGCCTTGTTGATATTGTTCTGCCAGAGCCCTGTCTTTCTTATATAACGGCGGAATGGTATTAATAGAAATGATTTTAAACTGGCTGGCCTGGGAAAAATGAAATCCGCTTTTGATGGTAGCCAGGTATGCATTGCCGGGAAAATAACTTTGCAGATCGAAGCCTGCATTTCTCAGCTCTTTTTGAATCTGCAGTGTTGGCAATTTTGCAAACTGCACCAACACATAAAAATTATTGTTGAAAAGGGAGGCCTGCAGGCTTTCCTTTTGAAAACTTTGTTTTTGAACATTATTACCGGTGATAAAATTGCCGGCAGCAAAACGAACAGGTATATCGTTCGCAGAACCCTGTGGGGTATTTTGGGCAGTAGCAGTAAAACAACCGCATAACAGCAAGAAGTAGCAAAAACAAGAATAGAATTTTTTCATCGGTTAAATTACCATTGGATTTTGCCTGGATAATCTCTCTCAGCAAAAATATGCATTAAATCGCTTAGAGGGCTTACTGATAACGTTTTTGCCGCCTGTATATTGTAATTATTAAACATAAAGCGGCCCCTTTTTTTATTCAGCTTACCTTTACCCGGCAGATGAACCTGGAAATGTTGTTGAACGGATACCTGAATGACCCCCGCTGTTTCAAAATAGTGGACAGGATCACTGCATCCCAACCCCAGCAAATCCAGCTTAAAGGTCTTCATGGAAGTGGAGCGCCATTTATTGTTTCGGCTGTTTTTAATCATGATTCCGCCTCACAGTTAAACCACCTTATTATCCTGCGGGATGCGGAGGAAGCTGCCTATTTTCACAACACATTGGAGAACATTACCAGTGCCCTGAACCTGTTTTACTTTCCTTCTTCCTTTAAAAA
>JANOUJ010000308.1:0-4422 GCA_031416815.1 Chitinophagaceae bacterium | reverse complement strand
CAATTCTTTAAAACATCAATTACTTCTTTTAAATGGGGATAGACAGTATCGCTTGTTAAAACTTTTGTTTGATAAACATTTATTAATGCAGGAACTAAAACTTCAAAAGCAGCTAAACGGGTGTCATACCCGGCTTTTATCACTTTATCAAGATCATATTTCTTTTCTTCGTCCAATACCCTTACGGCATTAATGCCCCGGAAATTCTCGCCATCAGGTGCCAGGTAAGCTGCATAGTCTGTTTTCTTCGGACTGTATTTACCGGCAGCAGTAAACGGTGTTGAGTTACAGTTTTGTAACCATCCGCTTTGCGGATTGTAAATGCGTACACTTTCATCTACGGTATGATAACCCTTCCATTCGGTGGCAGATGTCGTTCCATCAACGGGTTTGCTCCAATCATATTTAGCATCACGTTTTGGTAAAAAATTTCCATGCCAATAAGCAATATTTCCTTCTGCATCTGCATACACGGTATTGTTGCTGGGATTGGAGCCCATGTCCATTGTTTTTTTAAAATCAGCAAAGCTTTTTGTTTTGGTACGCAGCCAACTTTGCATAAAACCTTTTATATCCCGGTTGTTGTGGCGTAAACTTAAATATTGTCCGTCGCGTTTTGTCATAATTGGACCGTGATGTGTAAACAGGGTGTTGAAGACTTTTGTTTCAATCCCACTTGCTGTTTTAATTTTTATGCTGATCGCTTTTTTGATCACCGGTTTCAACTTTCCATCGTATTCATAAAACCAATTGTTATTTTGTTTAGATATTTTTTCAATGTATGCATCCGAAATATCAGCCTGGCTCGATGTGTGCATCCAGCCGCCGTGTGCATTAAAGCCCTGGTAAATAAATAGCTGTCCCCAGGTAACGGCACCGTAAGCATTTAGGCCTTCTGCACTTACCATGTGCACCTCGGGCCTGAAATAAAATGTTACATGCGGATTAATATACAAAATGGCATTACCGCTTTCTGTGATCTTTGGTGAAAAAGCAAATCCATTTGAACCGGTTTGATCAGGCTCAACAAATTCCTTTTTTGCCAGTACCTCATCTTTACCGGAATAGAAATTTTTCAATTCCTCTGTTGATATACCACCGGTACTGATGGCGCCAATACTGCCATCGGTCCACAGCAAAGGAAACCATGGCTGAAAACGATTAAGTAAAACCGGTTTTACTTTTGGATTTTTGTACAGATAATAATTGATGCCGTCTGCATAACTGTTCAGGATCTTCTTTAACCAGCCCGGGGAGTTGGCAAAATCTTTTTTTGCATCTGCAATATCTATCACCAGGCGAATGAGCAGATCGTTGTACAGATCTTTTTCTCCATTTACTTCCGACAGGCGACCCAGTTTTTCAATATAATTCATCTCCACTCTTCTAAAATCGTCTTCGCACTGTGCGTATAATAAACCAAAGACAGCATCGGCATCTGATTTACCATATACATGCGGAATGCCGTAATGATCACGGATGATGGTTACATTTTTTGACTGCTTTTCCCAACGGGATATTTCTGATCTTGAAAAAGGCTGGGCAAAAATGTTGCAACTGATTGTTGCAACTACCACAAAGCAAATTACTTTTTTCATAGATCAGTATATTAAGATGAATCTTTTTGTAGGCATATTTTATACCTCATTTAAATTTTTAAATCGTTACAAATAACTAAGCCACCACTTTTCTTTATGCCTTGTCTTATAACCATCATACCATTTGCACAATGGGTAAAGCAGCGCTACAACCCCGATCCAAAGCAGGTAAACGATCAATAAATTTATATCCTTCTCCCGGCTTGATAAAATTTGGGAATTCGCCTTTGAGATAGATCCCTTCTGAAACACTATGTCCCCGCAACAGAAAGAATATTGAACTCACAATATGAATCAGGAAGAAATGAAGGACATAATAAAAAAAGGCAACCCTCCCATAAACAGAAATGAACCTGGTTACAGCACCGGATGCTTTATCAAAAACAGCCAGGAATATAATGGCCGGCCCAATGGTCATACACATAAATAATAAGGAGGGAGGATATTTTGCCACTTCAAAAAAAGTATAGAGAGAATCTAAAGGTTTATCAGTTCCATTTATAACATCCGGATCACCATAAACATCTGTTATACGAATTAAGATGAAAAATGCTGTAACTGCCAGGCCCAGCCCTAGCAATATTTTTTTTCTTTCGGGTCCTTCAAATTTGTATACCAGTTTACCAAAACAGTAGCCCAGCATCATTAAGCCAGCCCAGGAAAGAAAAGGATACATCACAAATAAAGTAAAATTTTCACTCAACGGATAAAACCCCACACGGTGCAGCAAAGAATACCAAATAGAAAAACTCTCCCTGCCTTCTTCATAAAAATCCAACAGGTTATGACCAAGTACAATAATAATACCGCTAACAAGTATTAAAGGAAACGGCAGCCAGATGAACAGGCCGAGTATGATCATGCTAATGCCAATTGACCAGATGGTTGTGAGTCCAACCGCACTGAAATAGATATCAAAGCTGAAAGCAAAGTTTACCACGATAATCTCCACGATCAAAAGCCAGAGCCCTCTTTTGATCACAAAAAGACTGAGTTCTTTTTTAGTTTTTCGCAGGCTTTGCAAATAAATAGAAGCACCCGACAGGAAGACAAATACCGGCGCACAAAAATGGGTTATCCATCGGGTGAAATAAAGTATGGGTGTAGTTGTAGCTGGATTTAGCGGGTCTTCTGTAAAAGCCGGGGCATGAAAAAAGTCCCGGGTATGATCCAGGGCCATGATGATCATCACCAGGCCACGCAGCAGGTCGATGGAGTGAATACGGGATCGGTTAGCAACAAGTGTATTCATAAAGCAGTTATTTTATAAGTCGATATAGAAATATTAAATCTATAGTTTTATGTTGGGCTTTGCAACAGCCCTATGCTATTTTGATTCATTGGCTTTAAATATCCTTAAGAAATTTGTGCCTAGTATTTTGCGGATGTCTTTTTTGCTGTAACCTCTTACCAAAAGTTCTTTGGTTATAAGCGGCATCGTTGTTACGTCATCTAATTGTTGCGGTAAAGAATTTACGCCGTCAAAATCGCTGCCCAAACCTACATGATCAACACCTATAAGTTTTACGATATGGTCGAGATGATCGAGCAGGAGCGAAAGTGGCGGACGCAAAGCCTTCACTTCTTCGGGATATTTTGTAAATAAAAACACATCAGCAAAATAAGGTTCGGGGTTTTGTTTTAATAACGAATCCCGTTCTGCTTTATGATTGCGGTTGAATAGTTCTGTACGCCTTTCAAAACTACTGTCTATAAAACCGGAATAAAAGTTAAGATGAATTACACCACCATTCTTGCCAACAGCTTTTATCTGGTCATCTTTTAAATTGCGGCGGTGCGGACATAAACTGTACACACAGCTGTGCGAAACCAGCACCGGTTTTGTTGTGATATTGATTGCATCCCAAAAAGTTTGTTCGCCAACATGGCTTAAATCTACCAACATACCAAGATCATTCATAAGTTTTACAACAGATTTTCCAAAGTCAGTTAGCCCTTTATGTTTTAAAGAATCTGCTTTGGTGGTTTCATCAAGTGCAGAAGTCGCCCAATTGGTTGAATTATTCCAGGTAAGCGTAATATAGCGTACACCTCTTTTATGCAGATGAACTAAATTACCTAAATCATTTTCAATCATATGACCACCTTCTACTCCAAGCAAAGTGGCTATTTTTTTTTGTCTTACTGCTTTTTTAATATCACGTACCGATTTTGCCATCATCATTTTTGAAGGATTACGGTTTACCCATGCCATCACCGTATCAATTTCTCTGTTGGCCCATGCAAATGGGTTTTGCTTATTGCCATCACACCAGATAGAAAAAAATTGTGCATCTACACCTCCTGCAGCCATGCGTTGCAGATCGGAATGTGTTTTTGTTTGCAGGTCTTGATCAAAGGATACATTTTTTTCAATGGCGGTGGAAGGGATGTCGTTATGTGTATCTACAACAATGGAATTAAAGTGGAGTTTTTTATAGGCTTGCGCAGATAAAATAAATGGCGCAAAGAATAAAAAGCAGGCAATAATTATTTTGATCATGATTTGTACTTTGCGTCACTTTGTAATAGCCTAATCAGTTTTTCCTTTATCCCCCACAAACCACTGCTCTTTATTTTTAAACAACACATTAAAAGTAGTAAGTGAGCCATAGCAACGTGTAATGTACTGCTGTATGTTCACTTTTTCTTCATCGCTGAGTTTTTTATGGCTGTTGATGTTTTGTTCCAGCACACGCAACCGGTCACGCAGCATTACGATCTTGTGAAAGAAATCATCAATGGGAATTTCTTTTGGCTTCAATGATCGGTCGGCTGTTTGTAAACTCATCACACCACCGATCCATTTATCGCCGATAGGAAC
>JANOUJ010000307.1:0-3005 GCA_031416815.1 Chitinophagaceae bacterium | reverse complement strand
GCTGCGGCTTCACCGGGCGACAGGGAAGGTACATTTTCATGCGGTGAATTGTAAGCTGCAACTTTTGTTGAGGTTCTCCAGGTATTTATTTTTGGTAAAAAAATCTGCTCTGAACCATTTTGCATGGCTGCATCCGCTACACCCATAAACTGCATTTCTGCATCATTTGGGAAACGGTACTGGTACGGAGGCGTCCCGTCGTCATGGTCACCATAAGGTACCAATCCTTTTTGCGATAAAAAATTCATCTGCTGCGTGCTATCCGCCGGGTTAAACAGGTTTTCCAGCACACTTACTGCATGGCAACCGGCCCAAATCCATCCACGATTGCCCTGGTTCCAGTTAAGTAGGTTGCTATGTGTACCCCATGTAGGGTCGGCGTGCGGCATAACAAAAAGATCATCACAGCTATTTAATTCACTGGGATATTTTTTTGCATACTCAGCATTTGGAATACCGGCTTCCTCTAAAAAGCCAAGTGCAATATTTCCATTCTGGTAATCAAATGTCCAGCGTGGAGTATATTTTAAACTATAAGTTACATCCACATTAAATGCTGAAGTAGTAGTAACACCAACAACACCCTGGCTTTGCCAGTATGTTATGCGTGCATTTACCGCAGCAGATCTGTATTTAGCAGGAATTATGAAAGTACCACCTTTAAAACTGGTACCACTATAAGAAAAGTCAATACCGTCCTTTACCTTGGATGGATTGATGACCCATTTTACCAATACCCTATGATTTTTTATAAGGTCGTGCAGCATTCCCCATGGCTTGATACCATTGGCATAAGTTTGGGGAACTACCCCCATATTGATGATAAATGAACCGGAAGGTATTGAATCATTGGCAGCTAATAAACTGCCTGATGTGGTTAAGAATGCTAACAGTAATACTATTAGCTTCCTTGTGGGTAAAGCTATTTTCATTATCAAAGGGTATGTATAATTCTATAGGATGATGGTAGATTCAGGGCAAAGAAATGTATAATTATTGACATTAACGCGATTTTTACAAAAAATATTGCGAAATACGCAGACAAATGCAGTAAAATTACGGTCGCACCTGTCCCAAACCTCTTTCCTATACTTGATTTTCAGAAATTTGGCCATGTAGAAAAAAAACTACAAATAATTTTAAATAATTCCTTTATGAAAGGATTTAAAAAGGCCACAAGCGAAAATCTGGTTCATATTGCAAAACAAGATTATTCTTTTAAGTACGTTCGCAGAGCGCCGTAAAAGGAATCCACACGACCGTTAATATAAGCGAGCCAGCAACCTGTGTAGCTGACTTTTTTCTGAAATACTAATCCACCTGTCAGGCTTTTTTTCAGGATAATTCAATGAGAAAAATCAATGTTCCTGCTGATAGCGATCATTAGTCCTGGCTGTAGAGCCAGTTAAATTTGCAAATAAATCTATATAATGATAGGGCGGCTTAATGATACCCAGATACAAAATATCCTTTCCAGCCAGGCAATGGGAAGGTTGGCATGTACAGACGGCAAACAGCCTTATGTTGTGCCGGTGACCTATGCTTATGATGGCAAATATATATATGCACAAAGCAATGAAGGCATGAAGCTGGATATGCTTCGCAAAAATCCAAATGTATGTTTTGAGGTTGATATGATGACAGATATGAGAAATTGGCAAAGTGCAATAGTATTTGGAAACTTTGAAGAGTGGAAAAATAAGGGAGCACAAAAGGCAAGAGACATCCTGATTAATCATGTATTTCCACTTATAACCAGCAGTACCATTCATTCATACGAACATGAGGTAACAGCCAAAGTGGATGACAGCACAAGGGTGAAACCTGTGATGTACAGAATTAAGATCAGAAAAATAACAGGCAGGTTTGAAAAACAATAAAACTGAAATCCAAACCCCTCGCAGCCAGGCAGGCTTAATATTAGCGGTCTCATCATAATTTCCCCGCTGATCACAATCAATAAATACTTTGATGATCCTCATTGATAATGGCTCCTGTTTGCGCTTACTTTGAAAACCTAATCAATTTGTTAACTTCTAAATTTAATTTCATGAAAAGTGATCTTCAAATTCAAAAAGATGTAATGGAGCAAATAGGGGGGAGCCTTTTTTAAGTGCTTCACAAATTGGCGTAGCCGTTAAAAACGGCATCGTAACGCTTTCGGGGCAGGTTGATTCGTACACCAAAAAACTTACGGCAGAAAACGCGGCTAAAAAGATATCCGGGGTAAAAGCCTTCGCCGTGGTTCGTGTCTCCACCACGCTGCTAAACAGATCAGGCAATTCTATTCTGAGTTTGATAATTTTTATCAGCATTAAAATGAATTTGTGTTCTGTCTTTTTTTAAAAATCTATTCCGCATTTTCATAAATGGTTTTTCTATGCTGTAATGCAGTAGTAAGGCAATGGCAAAACAAAATATCATGGACAGCACAAAAGTTAAATTACTGTCTTTTGCAATACCCAATTCAGCGAATATATTTTGGGTTAATAAAATAACGCCCATGTGAATTAAGTAAAGCGCATAAGAAAGTTCAGCAATTTTAGTTAACACTGCCGATTCCCATTTGTATAAAATACTGGTTGGCATAATAGCACCCAGCACCATACAACCAAAACCTATGGAAACCATTGGAAAGCTAAAAATGCTCCTGCCAAAACCAATACTGTTATTAAATAGAAAATAAGAGATGGTTAAAATAAGCAAGCCAAAAGCAATAAGTCCATTTGCATATTTGGATAACCGGGAAAAAAGATTGGGCAAATAATTATATGATGCGGCAATGGCAACACCAGCCAGTAAACCATCTAACCGGCAATAAGTTGGATAATAGATTGTTTGTATCCAAAGTGACCTGTTTTCAGTTCCATTGCTTTCTGGGATATAAATATTGTACCAGCCATACAAGCGAAAAAGAAACCCGGCCACAAATAAAATCAGCAGCAATACACCAGCTTTTTTTAACCAGCCTTTTTTTAAGAGCAGTAACAAGGTTACTGGCAATA
>JANOUJ010000306.1:0-3715 GCA_031416815.1 Chitinophagaceae bacterium | reverse complement strand
TATTGCCAGTGCTTTTGCAAAAACCCTTGAAAACAACAGTTATTGTTACCGTGTGAGTGATGAGGCCTGGAAAACATTAAGTTCAAAAAGTGGCGGCGGATTTAATATGAACCATCTTGCAAGTGCCTGTAATGGCAGTATCGTATACAAACCCGGTGAAATCACGGTATTAACAAACAGCCAGATCAGGATTAATTCCAAAACAATTACAAATGCAGCCCTGGTTCAGGAGTGGACAAGGGTTACCAACTAAAAAGCATTAAACAAAAATAGCCATCCTGTTACAGATGGCTATTTTAAATATTTTTCCGCATTACAATACCAATATGCCTTTTGCCTGCATAGTAATCTCTTTCTTTGGTTCTTTTATCGCATCTATTTCTGCTTTACTTTTTCCGGCATCTTCTGCATAATGTTTCAACATGGCAACAGATGTTTCTTTAAGTGTAGCTGTACCATCTACAACAATTGTTTTGCCATTCATTGATAAAGGAACAAAAAAAGCATGGCCTTTCATTTTAATCATCATAGACCCGTTAGCTGTTTCCATACGTAACCAGCAGCCTTCAGCTTTACAAACTTCCACTACTTTACCGGTTACTTTTACATCAAGTGTATTTGTACTTTGTAATTTTGCAACAAGGTCGTTGGCAGGGATAGCGTTATCGACAGTAATTTTTTCGCCAAATGTCATGCCTGTATTTGCATCACCTTCGGGTGGTTGTGCCATTAAAATAAGACCTAATAATAAAGCGGGAATAAGCGTCAATAATTTTTTCATCGTTAAAAATTTATCAGTAAAAAAACACTTAAGTGGCTTTGTAATTTAAACAATTTTTTCAACCTGCATATAGCTAAGTTCAACAGGTGTTGCACGGCCAAAAATTTTCACCTGAACTTTCAGTTTTTTCTTTTCGTCGTTAACTTCTTCTATCACACCGTTAAAGTCGTTAAAAGGCCCGTCAATAATTTTAATGGTTTCGCCAATGATGAATGGCTCGCTCATCGTCATTCCGCCGGCATCGCTCATTTCATCAACCTTACCAAGCATTTTATTAACCTCGGCTTTACGCAACGAAATAATATTTCCTTTCGAACCTTTTCCATCAGTTAAAAAGTGCATTACGTTGCTGATATTACTCATAGATTGAATCATATCATCATTCAGTTTACCATCAGCAACTTCAATCATAATATAGCCTGGGTAAAAGTTACGCTCACGCATTACCTTTTTACCGTTTAAAACCTTGTACACTTTTTCAACGGGTAAAAAAACCTGCTTTACAATAGTGGTCCAGCCGTTACGCAGGATATCTTTATCGAGGTATTCTTTAATTTTCCGCTCTTTACCACTTACTACACGCAGCACATACCATTTGCTTTCCTTCTCTGCTTTCTCTGCCTTTTCTACTATCGGTGTTGTTGCTTCCATAATATGTTAATTAAATAAGGAGTAAATAAATTTCATGGCGTTACTGGCTACAAATTCCATAACCCAAACTACTCCTGTAATCATTAAGGTAGCACCTAGTACAATCATTGTTGACTGTTGCAATTGATCCCAATTGGGCCAGGTAACCTTATGCACCAGTTCTTTATAAGAATCTTTAAGGTATGCAGTAAATTTATTCATGTTAAACATTAATTTGTTAATCCGTTAATTAGTTAACACGTTTAAACGAATTAACGCTTAAACGGATTAACCGTGTAATCAGCACGGGCACTAGGATTCGAACCCAGATCAAAGGTTTTGGAGACCCGTATGCTACCGTTGCACCATGCCCGTAAAAGAAGCCCCTCCTAACCTCTCCGCTAGTTAGCGGAAGGGATTAAGAGACCCAAATTATTTCAAGAACTTTTTAAAAAGTAAAGTACCAAAGGCTTCTACACCAAAGGTACTTTACTTATAGCAGACTCCAAAAGTCCCTCCTCTGGAGGGATTTAGGAAGGCCTTTTTATTTTACAATTTCAGTTACCTGACCGGCACCAACTGTACGGCCACCTTCACGAATCGCAAATTTTAAACCTTTTTCCATTGCGATAGGCTGAATTAAAGTAACATTCAAAGATGTGTTATCGCCCGGCATAACCATTTCAGTACCTGCATTCAAAGTAACTTCGCCAGTTACGTCGGTAGTACGGAAATAGAACTGTGGACGGTATTTATTGAAGAATGGAGTATGACGACCACCTTCTTCTTTGCTTAATACATAAACTTCACCTTTAAATTCAGTATGCGGCGTAATAGAACCCGGCTTGCAAAGAACCATACCACGACGGATCTGAGTTTTCTCAATACCACGTAATAAAAGACCTGCGTTATCTCCGGCTTCACCTTCGTCCAATAATTTTTTAAACATTTCAACACCTGTACAAACTGTTGGAATAGATTTTTCCATCAAACCTACAATTTCAATTGCTTCACCAACTTTAATACGGCCTCTTTCTATACGACCGGTAGCAACAGTACCACGGCCAGTGATAGAGAATACATCCTCAACACTCATCAAGAAAGGTAAATCAACTAAGCGTGGAGGAATTGGAATATAGCTATCCACTGCATCCATCAATTCATTGATTTTTGCGATCCATTTTTCGTCGCCGGCTAAAGCTCCGGTTGCAGAACCCTGTATAATTGGTGTATTCTCACCATCAAAACCGTAAGAAGTTAATAACTCACGAATTTCCATTTCAACTAATTCTAATAATTCAGGATCATCTACCAAATCAACTTTGTTCATAAAAACAACCAACTGAGGCACACCAACCTGACGAGCCAAAAGAATGTGTTCTTTAGTTTGTGGCATAGGGCCATCGGTAGCCGCAACTACAAGAATACCACCATCCATTTGAGCAGCACCAGTAATCATGTTCTTAACATAATCGGCGTGACCAGGACAGTCAACGTGTGCATAGTGACGGGTATCTGTAGCATACTCTACGTGTGCTGTATTAATTGTAATACCTCTTTCTTTTTCTTCGGGAGCACCATCAATATCATCGTAATTTTTTACATCTGCCAAACCTCTTTTATTCAAAACATAGGTTATAGCGGCTGTAAGTGTTGTTTTACCATGATCTACGTGGCCGATTGTTCCAACGTTTAAATGGGGTTTATCCCTTTTGAATGATTCTTTTGCCATTGTTTATATTTTTATTATTTGTTTTGAAATATGGTTGTCATTTTAAAGTCTGTAAACCATTGACTTATTAATTTGTCGGAATTCGCCTCAAGGCGAATTCTTACGATTACTTGTTTTGAGCCATCAGTGAGAATCGAACTCACGACCCCTTCCCTACCAAGGAAGTGCTCTACCCCTGAGCTACGACGGCGACTCAGTTGGCAGTTATCAGTTGGCAGTCGGCAGTCTGCAATTAAGCAAACGCTGCAGACTGCAAACTGCAGGCTGCAAACTGAAATAGAGCGGAAGACCAGGCTCGAACTGGCCACCTATAGCTTGGAAGGCTATCGCTCTACCAAATGAGCTACTTCCGCTTGAAAATGAATATTGAGTATTGAGCGTTGTTTATTGAATATTCAATAAACAATGTTCAATTTTCAATGATCAAAGAACTTCCACCTTCGTTAAACCTACGGTGGATAAAGTGGGCAGAGTAGGGTTCGAACCTACGTACACTTACGTGAACAGATTTACAGTCTGTCGCCTTTAACCACTCGGCCATCTGCCCATTTAGTATCAAGTATTCAGATTTT
>JANOUJ010000305.1:0-25291 GCA_031416815.1 Chitinophagaceae bacterium | reverse complement strand
GCCGGTTCAATAAAATTGACCGTTTCCACTGTTATATTTCTTGTTTTTGCATTGCTTCTGAAATCACGGATGAGTTCCACCACATCGTATGCAATGGATTTAGAATTGGTGCAATCAATAACAACTTTTGAATTTTTCGGGATTTCTTCAAGTTCTTTTATCACACTTGCTTTATTAAAAAACGAAACCTCTTCTGCCAGCACAATATGATGCACTTCATGTCCTTCTTCTGTTGTAACCGTTTCTTTCATATAGTGAGAGTTACGATAGCTATGACGAAGTGTGTAAAAAATACCGAACAGGATACCGATGGTGATTCCTTTTAACAGGTCTGTAGCTAAAATACCAACAACAGTAGCTACAAAGGGAATAAACTGTTCCCAGCCTAACTTGTACATTTGTTTAAAAAGCATAGGCTTCGCTAATTTATAACCCACCATCAGTAAAATGGCAGCTAAACTTGCCAGTGGTATCATATTCAATAAGCCGGCTATTGTTATGGCAGAAATCAGTAGAAATACACCATGAAGTATTGCTGATAATTTAGTTCTGCCCCCAAAATTTATATTTGCCGAACTGCGTACGATAACCTGTGTTATTGGCAGGCCTCCAATTAATCCCGAAACAATATTGCCTAAGCCCTGTGCCTTTAATTCACGGTTGGTGGGTGTAACTCTTTTATCAGGATCCATTTTATCGGTGGCTTCTACGCACAATAATGTTTCAAGGCTGGCTACAATGGCCATTACAATACCTGCTTTCCAAACTTCAAAATTTGTTATGGCTGAAAAATCGGGGAAAGTAAACTGGTTGAAAAACTCATTTAAATTTTTTGCAACCGGAAGTCTTACAACCTGGTCTTCCGCCAAACTAAAATCCAGCGTTCCTGTTTTAAATAAATAATTCATTACAATCCCAAGAATTACTACAACAATGGGGCCTTGTATTAACTGAAATATTTTATGTTTTTTGGTTAACACCGAATCCCACAATATCAGGATTGCTAATGAAATGACAGCTATTAAAACAGCACCTGGAGTGAAATAATCAAATGCTTTCCCTATTTCAGAAAATGTGTTTTGACCATCTGCCTGGAAAAAAGATTCATCGCCTTCTGTATCCTTGTCCCAACCTAAAGCGTGGGGAATTTGTTTTAATATAATAAGAAGGCCTATACCGGTAAGCATCCCTTTAATAACCGAAGAAGGAAAAAAGTATGCAATAAAACCAGCTTTAGCAAAACCAAGTGATAGTTGTATAATACCGGCTATAACAACGGCCAGTAAAAAAGCAGGAAATGATCCAATAGCGCCAATGGCAGTTAATACAATTACTGCAAGCCCGGCAGCGGGTCCACTAACCCCTAATGGCGAACCGCTTGCAATACCTACAATAATACCTCCCACAATTCCCGCAATAATGCCGGAAAAAAGTGGTGCACCTGATGCCAGTGCAATACCCAGACATAAGGGAACAGCTACAAAAAATACGACAATACTCGCCGGAAGATCACTCTTAAATTCTTTAAATAGGTTATTATTCTTCATGAAAGCATGTTTTGATTTAAATTAAAAAGTAATAGTGTTTACCATCATAACTGATAGTAAGGTTGCCTAAAAAATAAGGCGGGCCACAATGATGCGCCATTAAAAAATAAATGAAAATAAAACTACAGGACGTTTGGTGGAGGAATCAATATTTCACCGTGGAATGCAATATAAGTATCTGCATTTTCGCATTTGTGATACTGTGTGGATAGATCAGAGAAAAAATATGATCTGTGATTGCTGTGTATGTATTCTTCAGATAAAGAAGTGCTTGTTGGAGCCTTTTCTTCAGTGTTGTTGCCGAAAGGATTGGAAGATTCCTCCTCACAGCCGTCGAGTGGACTAGCGGCCTTTTCTGAACTATGCTGCTTGGCTAATTCCTGCAGGTTGGCATATACAAAGGGTGTGCTTACTGTAAGCCAGGCCAAAGCCAGTATCATAATAACTGCCGAAACCAGTTGGGAAGCAGTAAATATTTTACATCCTTTTTTCATAAAGTGCTGCAAGATAACACATCTCAATTTTTTAAACAAGTTTCATTAAAGAACTGCAAATTAAATAATGAAAAAATGACAGAGAATCAACAGTTCGCTCTGCAACAACGAATATTTTAAAAAAAGGTTTAAAAAAAGACCGGCAAGACCAGCCTTTTTTATATTAAGCAATGCAGTGCTTTAAAATTTGTATCCATTTACCCCCTGGCGGCTGTTTTGAATTTTTCAATGGCATTTTTAGTAAACTCACTCAGCACCAGCCTGCCGCTGATGGCTGCCCTTTCTTTCAGTAACTCTTCCCAGTGTTCTGTTCCTTTCCAAAAAATCCTTTTCATCTCGGCCATGGCCCTGGGGCTGGAATGTGCCAACGTGTTGGCTAAATTGTATACTGCCTCATCCATATTTTCAAAACTCTCATGTATTTCGGCAAAAAGTCCCTTCCTTTTGGCCCAGTCGGTATTGCGCCAGTTGGTTGCATCTATGGCCAATGCGCTGAAGGCAGCAGTACCGATCTTCCTTTCAACAGCTGGCCCAACCACAAAGGGGCCAATACCGATAGCCAGTTCACTTAATTTTATTTCGGCCTTGCTTGTGGCAATGGCATAATCAACCGCACTTGCCAAACCCACACCACCGCCAACACATTTGCCTTGTATGCGGCCAATAATAAATTTAGGGCACTTGCGCATTGCATTAATTACATTGGCAAACCCGCTGAAAAACTTCAGGCCCTCAGCTTCACTTTTAATTGCTGCCAGCTCATCGAAACTGGCACCGGAGCAAAATGTTTTATCGCCAGCACTTTTTAAAATGATCACCCTGGTATCGTCATGTGTTCCGGCAAAATGAATTTCACGGGCAAGATCTTCCAGTATTTTACCCGGAAGACTGTTGCTTTGCGGGTGAAAAAATTCAATGGTATTGATGCCGTGTTCTATATGTGAGGTTACGTATGCTGACATTATTTATTTTTCTCAAAACTACAATAAAGAATAATGAAATAATTTGCCTGCCACTAAAACTGGAAATAAATAAACGAACTGCTGCTTTCCTGGCTCCAGATAAGTAACAATAATAAAACAGACCAGATCAATCCCAACAGCCACCAGGGCATTTTTGCCGCAACGGTAAGCACCCTTGTATTACGCATCATCCAGTGAAACGCAACAAGTAGTACAACGATCAGCATTACTTTAATAATACTCAGTGAGGTAAGCAACGCTTCTGCTTTGGGAACATTGTAAAACATAGATGTTAACAGTTGCCATGCCGAAGTAAAATCAGGTGCTCTAAAAAAGACCCAGGTTACATTGATAAAGAAGAAGGTGATCATCGCATATATAAAATTGCGAAATGTTTTAGGCTGAAATTCTTTGGGAACTGCACCAGGCATCCCAGGCTCGCCGGATGGGATTGCAGACAAAGCCACTCCTTTAGTTTTTGCACGAAAATCCTGTATGATCTTTTCGGCCCATAAATAACCCCCGTGTAAAGCGCCCCAAACTACAAAGGTCCAGTTTGCGCCATGCCAAAGGCCGCCAAGCAACATGGTGATCATTAAATTTATGTATGTTCTGAATTTTCCGTTACGGTTTCCGCCAAGCGGAATGTATAAATAATCACGCAACCAGGCAGATAAAGTGATATGCCACCTTCGCCAAAAATCTGAAAACCCTATGGCAGCATAAGGATATAAAAAATTATGTGGCAATACAAAACCTAAACACAATGCCACGCCTACCGCACAGGTTGAGTATCCTGCAAAATCAAAAAATATCTGGCCCGAAAAAGCCAATACCCCTGTCCATGCATCCAATGTTTGTAAAACTGCTTTCGAATTAAAAACATCGTTGGCAGATTGTGCCAGCATACTATCGGCAAGTACAACTTTCATAAATAACCCGAGGCTTATCAATAACAACCCCTGCATCAGTTGTTGTTGCGATGCCTTGCGTGGCGATTCAAATTGAGGAACCAGTTGTGGTGGACGAACGATAGGACCTGCAACCAGGTGTGGAAAGAAAGTAACGAAGAGAGAAAAGTCGAGCAATGATTTTACAGGCTTGCTTTTTCTTTTATACATATCAATGGTATAGCAAAGCGTTGTGAATGTGTAGAAAGATATACCGGCTGGTAAAATAATATTTGGTTTGGCCGGATGAAAATCCATGCCCATAGCATTTACAAGACTTGTGAAATTCTCCAGTAAAAATGTGCCGTATTTAAAAAAGATAAGCATCCCCAGGTTGCCGATAAGGCTTATCACCAGCAATAATTTTCGTTTGTTTTTATTCTCCTGGTTATAAAGCGCCCTACCCACAAAATAATCTACAACAGTTGCTAACCATAAAAGAATTATAAAGGGAGGGTTCCATGCAGCATAAAAGATATAGCTGGCAATCAGCAGGTTTATCTTTTTTACTTTCCAGGTAAATGGAAGATTATGCAGAATGAGGATAATGATAAAAAAAGCGATAAAGGTATAAGAGTTGAATACCATAGTGTTTAATATTAATAGTGTTTAAATAATTTTATTTTATTTTTTTATTAGGGAATCTCCAGCCCTTTTCCCGCTGAAGTATTTCAACGAGGTCTTTTGTAAATACAATCGCATCCTGGGGTGTTAAATGTGACCATTCGGGGCAGGTAAAAACAGTCATCACCGGATAATCTGCAAAATGGATCCCCGGCGTATTTGTATATACCAACAATTCATCCCAATAAGCAGCCCGGGGATAAGCTTTTTGCTCTGCCTCATACATTTCTCCACTTGATGGTGGGCGGATAAATAAAACCTGTCCACCCCTGGCTTTTATCGTAGCAATATTGTTTTTTAAATCAGTAAAAATATTCTTTAAGGTATCTCCGCTTATGCCGGGCGCAGTACTCAACAATCCAAATTGTCGCCAGTAATTCTTCATGGCAATTTGCCTGCCCGTATCAGAAAGAAATTTTTCAGACATTACATTCTGCCGGTTAAACAATGTCGGTTCAAAACCAACCGGGAAATTGACATCAGGCCTTACACCAGGCCTGTTTGAAAAAGGCAAATGGCTTAATATGGCATTTAACGAAAACAGTTTTGTATCCAGCAAAACAAATTTGGATTCGAGCAAATGATTGATATGAAAAACTGCCCACTGAGCCGGTGTTAATTTTTTATAATAATCAACACTTTTTTCTGCATTTACCTGGTCGCCCGGGTCACGTGAATAAATTACCATTTCGGTAATATCAATAATTAATTTACCGGCAAATTTTTCATCATTAGCAAGGTCTTTCAAAATTAGCTGTGGGGATGTACCAACCAGGGCAAGCTGTACAGCTTCTTCGCCGGTAATATTTTCCCAGGTTTCAATATCCAGGTCAAATTTTATACGGGAGGCACCAATAAAAAACGTAGCATTGGGCTGTGCACCATAAATTTGCGATCTTTTATTTGCCCATAGTGGGGCATCATCATTATAAGAAATGCCTACAGCCCGGGATCTCAGGAATAACTCCCAGCTACATAGGATGATCAAAGACAGCACAGTGGCTAATATTCCTGCTTTTTTAAAATGTGCTAATCCCATTTAAAAAGAAGTTTGTTTATTGGGGAAAACCCAGCCCTTTTCCTGAAGTATATTTATAAAATGTTTTGTAAACACAATTGCATCAGCCCGGCTTAAATGCGAAAATTCGGGACAGATGAAATCCGCAATGGGTGGGTAGTCTTTAAAATGAATACCCGGACAATTGGTTATAGCAAGCACCCTGTCCCAGTATTTTTCCCGTGGGAAGGCTTTGCTTTCTCCCATGGCGTAGTAGGGGCCGCTTGATGGGGTACGCACGAATAATACCTCTCCGCCTCTTCCTTTTATTTTATCTACAGCAAGTTTTACCCGATTGAGTATGGAATCAAGCTTGGCACCGCTTGCAGGCGGATCCTTACTCATTTTCCTGAACGTATCCCAAATGGCTTTTACTTTATTCTGTTCAATGGTATCTGCTGAAAATGTATTGGTCATGTACTCCTGCCTGTTGAAATTGACCCTTCCAAAACCGGGGGGAAATCCGCGGAAATTGTATACTCCTTTTCTATCCGGTATATCCAGCCGGCCTAACTGTGCATTCATTGAGTTATATTCCTTATCTAAAAAAACAAACTGTGATTCCAGTACCCGGTTAATGTGAAAGCTTGCTGTTTGGGCAGGGGTGCGTTCTTTAAAATACTTCATGTTCTCAACCGGTCTTGATACAGTCATCGGTGCAGTTGAAAAAAATAACCCTTCCGTTACATCCACAACCAGCCGGCCTTTAAAATTTTTATCATCGGCCAGGTCTTCAAGAAGCGGTATGGGATTGCTGCCTACGCAGGCTAATTGTATGGCATGGTTGCCGGTAATACTTTCCCATGTGGGAATATCCAGATCAAACTTGATACGGGAAGAACCAATAAAGACGGTTGCTTTATCTGCAGGCTCATAAACCATATCCCTTTTATGTGTCCACAAAGCAGGATCATCATAAAATGTAGTTTCAAAACCTTTATTGCGTAGGTATAGTTCCCAGCTAAAAATGGTTATGGTCACTAAAATAAGTGCCAGGATACCTGCTTTTCCCAAAGAAGAATTATTCATTGTATCAATATTAATAAAAGAGAAATTACAATAGGGGTAGGCGCTTTAACAACAAAGCAGTTTTATCAAGAAGGAATTGGAAAATTAGGTTATTGGCTTAAAGATAATAGCTGGTATTGAAACCGCATAATAAATAATCATGCAATTATGCCTTGGCGATATAAAAATTTTTATTTACCGAGGGCCACCATGGTTAAAATGGTAGCCACACCCGTTACTTCATCGGTTTCGTCAATCATTTCCACCAGCCACTTTACAATACCTTTGTCAATATCATCTCCACGTTTAAAGTCTTCGGGGTTTTCTACAATACGTTTATCATTGAGTAATTTTTGCTTGCAGGTAAAGCGGATGTGAATTTCACTACCGGGATAAACCGGTTTTGTAAACCGCAATTCATCAATACCATAATTTAAGAGCACCGGATTTTTTTCGTAGCTGTCAACAAACAAACCGGCGGCAAGACTCATGATAAAATACCCATGGGCAACCTGTTGCTCAAACATGGTGCCTTCAAAATCGGTGGTTTTAATGTGTGCGTAAAAATGATCGCCGCTGAGGTCGGCAAACTTATCAATGTCTTCGGATGTGATGGTTCTTTTTTTTGTAATGATCTGTTCTCCAACTTCAAGTTCTTCAAAATATTTGGTGAACGGGTGCTTGCCCGGATCCTTTCCGGCTGCATATTGCTGGTAAACATTCGTGATGGCGGTAATGGTGGTTGGTGAACCCTGTATAGCGGTGCGTTGCAGGTAATGCTTTACGCCTCGCAATCCGCCCATCTCTTCGCCTCCGCCGGCACGGCCGGGACCGCCATGCACTAATAAAGGTAACGGCGAGCCATGGCCTGTACTTTCTTTGGCGCATTCGTTATTTAAAATTAAAATGCGGCCGTGGTGGGTTGCAGCACCAATTACATATTGCTGTGCAATTTTATGATTGGCTGTTACAATGGTTGATACAAGGCTTCCTTTACCAAGCTTACTCAACGCAATAGCATCTGCTGCTTTTTTGTATGGCATGATGGTACTTACCGGGCCAAATGCTTCTACTTCATGTGCTTCTGTTGCAGTAAAAGGATTTTCATTCATTAGTAACAACGGTGACATGAATGCACCTTTGTTTGCATCGGCGTCAATTACTTCCACACTATCCAAACTTCCATAAACGATTTGTGAAGACGCCAATAATTTTTGAACCTGCTCTTTCACTTCATTGCGTTGAGTTTGTCCGGCAAGTGAACCCATTCTTACTGATGCATTCAACGGATTGCCAATTGCAGTTTGCGAAAGTGATGCGCCAATCTCTTTCCAAATACCTTCCATTCGGTTTTCCGGAACAAAGATGCGGCGGATGCCTGTACAACGTTGCCCGGCCTTTAAAGTCATTTCTCTTCTTACTTCTTTTATAAAAATATTCCACTCCGGTTTGTCTGGTGTAACATCTTCGCCAAGTACAATACAGTTCAGCGAGTCGGCTTCCAAATTAAAAGGAACATTCGCCTGCAAAATATTGGGGTTTGATTTCAACATCAATCCTGTTGAGGCAGAGCCGGTAAAAGTTACTACATCCTGCGATGTTACATGGTCCAGTATATCGCCTGCGCTGCCGCAAATTAATTGCAATGAGCCTTCGGGTAAAATTTTTGATGCGATGATTTCCTTTACCACAGCTTCTGTTAAAAAACTGGTTACCGTAGCCGGTTTCACCACACAGGGCATACCAGCGAGTAAATTCACCGCAATTTTTTCAAGCATGCCCCACACAGGAAAATTAAATGCATTGATGTGCACAGCAATTCCCTCTTTAGGCATCAGGATATGCGTACCCATAAATGTATTGTTGGCACTTAGATTATGACTGTCGCCATCCACACAAAAAACTTCGTTGGGAAATTTGCGCCGCAGCGATGCATTGGCAAACAAGTTGCCGATGCCACCTTCAATATCCACCCAGCTATCAGCTTTAGTGGCCCCGGTTTTATAACTGATCGCATAAAATTTATCCAGGTGGTTTCTTAAATGCAGGGCTAAAGCTTTCAGCATATTTCCCCGTTCATGAAAGGTCATTTTTCGCAAAGCGGGATTACCAACCGTTCTGCCGTACCCAAGAATTTGTTTAAAGTCCAACCCTTTTGTTGTTGCAGTTGCAACGGGGTCGCCGGTTACAGCATTATATAATTCTTGCCCACTTCCATCTCCTGTTATCCAGTTGCCGGTTATATAGTTTTCGAGTTTCATGCAATCGTGTATTTGATCTTCAAAGTTAGCTTAAAAGAAAAGGGGCTTTACGAAGCTTTGTAAAATTTTATAGTAAGCCGAATTGCCTTAAATGATGGGTTACGTGTTTATAATGGAGTAATATCCATTCTTCAAAGTTAAGCTCACCAAACACCGGGTGTAGGGTTGTTTTTAATGGATCGTCTTTAAAACAATTTTCAAATGCTGAAATGGATCCAGCCAGCTTTACTAAAGCTTCGTCCATGTTTGCGTATTGCAAGGGCAATGCTTCCTCGCCAATTACATTTGTTGGCGCTTTGGTGTTTTCCCTGAATTCCTTGTCGCTCAGCAAAAACTCTTTATACTTTGGCAGGTGTTCAACGGGTGTTACCAGGTCAAATTTTATTTTGCCTGCAGATACGTTGAAGAATGCAGCAACATGCTCAACCGCTTGTTGGGCATTCATCTTCCCCCATATTCCCTTCGCATCGGCTGATAAATTTTTAAACTTTGTAACACACTCTACTGAAATAAAATTTAATTTTTGAACGTCCATAGATCTGAATTTAGTTACACAATGTAAACAAAAAAGCACCCCGTAAAAGGATGCTTAATGTTTTTGTACGCTATTACTTTGTTATGCCCGTACATCAATTTCAGCACTTAAACGTTTAAAAATATCTTCTACCGTTCCCTCGCCTTTTATCATAACCACTTTATCAAACTGCCTGTAATAATCTGCAACCACGGCAGTTTTGCTATGATACTCCACAATACGGGCACGTATTACGTTTTCATTATTGTCGTCGCTGCGTCCGCTGGTTTCGCCTCTTTTCAATAATCGTTTTACCAGTTCTTCTTCGCTTACATCCAGTGCCAGCATAGCAGCAATGGGCGCTTCTTTTAACTCCAGTAAATTATCAAGTGCTTTTGCCTGGGCTGGCGTTCGGGGAAAGCCGTCAAACAAAAAACCCTTTGCATCCGGGTTTTCATCCAGGGCTGAACTGATCATGCCGATGACCACCTCGTCGGGCACCAGCTGGCCTTTGTCCATAAAATTCTGAGCTTCTTTACCTAAGGGAGTTTCCCGACAAATTTCATTTCGCAATAAATCACCTGTGCTCAGGTGTTTTAAGCCGTATTTGGCGATCAGTTTTTCGCTTTGCGTTCCTTTGCCGCTGCCCGGCGGGCCAAATAATATCAAATTAAACATAAGCCTGTTATCCTTGTGAAGATAACAAATATAGCAATCAGCCTTTAATATTTCATTAACAGCAACATTAATCCTTTTAAAAAACTAAAATCTCCGCTTTTCGTACATGATAAAAACTATTTAACCCGAAATTTGTTGAACATATGCGCTCGTTAATTTACCTATCATTCATTGTTTCGATACTAACCGGCTGCAATAATACACCGGTGAAACAATCAAATAACAAAGTTATGTCGACAGATAAACCTACAAATCCCGTTTTTTCAAAAACAGATACCGCCAAAGTGGAGATGGATAATGACGAGTGGAAAAAAATATTGCCTTCGGATGTATACAATATTGCCCGTGAAAAAGGAACCGAAAGGGCGTTCACCGGTAAATTCTGGGATCATAAAGAAGGCGGAACTTATTATTGTGCGGCCTGCGGCAATGCTATATTTAACAGCAACGGAAAATTCGACAGCAATTGCGGCTGGCCAAGTTTTTTTGAACCCATCACCAAGGGCAGTATTATTTATGCTCCCGATAATACATATAGTATGAACCGCACCGAAGTAATGTGCGGCAAGTGCAAGGCCCATTTAGGTCATGTATTTGAAGACGGGCCACCACCGACCGGTTTACGGTATTGCATCAACTCGGTAATTCTTGATTTCGAAAAAGCTAAAGACGCCGAAAAAAAGTTTGGCGATAAGCAATAATTAATCTGGCTTTCTTACGCAAACCAAATTGCAGAGGTCAACTTTTTGCACATTGTAAAAAGCATTACTGTAAAAATACTTTGTTACGGCCAGTGTTCCATTTGCCTCGGTAGAACTCCAGATGGTCATCCTGTCATCAAATTTAAGCTTCTGAAAATTTAAGTAAATAATATCCGTTTCGTCTTTGCAGGGTAGATACCAGTCGCTGTAACCACCGGTTGTAAGGGTATCGCAAACTTTAGCTGCATATACTTTTCCATCGTAACCACTATTTTTCCCAACGGCTGCTACAATTGCTTTTGTATTGGCAGGGCCATCTGTTTCGCTTTGGGCAGCATTGCCGATCTGTTCGTAACCACCCCATGTTATTCGATCCATAAAAGTCATATCGGCGATCATCAATTTTTTACCATTGCCCTCAATACTGGCTGTTTTTTGAGCAGCAGCGCTAAAAGAAAAGCATAGAACAACAAAGAGTATATTTTTCATAACGCAGTTTTTTGTGATGTAAATAAAATATAAATGTTTGAAACAGTTTTAAATATTTACATGATCTGTTCTAACACCCATTCATCAATTCTAATTTGCTAACTCGGCTTTTATTTGCATCTTCATTGCTTAAATAATAACAATGAAAATTTTTATTTCGCTTGTACTGGGTATTATGCTGACAGGATTTTATAATAATACAGCTGCCCAAAAACTTTCTTTTGACCAGTTCAAAAATTTAAAACCCCGTAATATTGGGCCGGCCGGCATGAGTGGCCGCATAACTACAATTGATGCTGTAGTGAGTAATCCCAATATTTTTTATGTAGGGGCAGCCAGTGGTGGCGTATGGAAAACCGAGAACAGTGGGCAGTCCTGGACACCCATTTTTGATGAGCAGCCGATACAGAATATCGGCGCCATTGCTATTCAGCAATCTAACCCTTCCGTCGTTTGGGTTGGTACCGGTGAAGGCAATCCCAGGAATTCTTTAAACCTTGGCGGTGGCATTTATAAAAGCCTGGATGCAGGCAAGACCTGGAAAAAAATGGGGCTCGATAAAACCATTTGCATACACCGGGTAGTTATTGATCCCGTTAATCCTAATACGGTATATGCTGCTGCAATTGGCAACCCATATGCAGAACATCCTGAACGTGGTGTTTTTAAAACCACGGATGGTGGCGAAACCTGGAGCAAGATCTTATATGCCAATGATACTACAGGCTGTGCCGACCTGATCATGGATCCATCTAACCCAAATAAATTGATAGCCGCCATGTGGCAGTTTAGAAGAACCCCTTGGAATTTAAAAAGCGGTGGAAAAGGAAGCGGTCTATTTATAACGGTTGATGGCGGTAAGAATTGGAAACAATTAAATAAAGATGATGGAATGCCTGAAGGAGAACTGGGCAGGATCGGTGTTGCATTCAGCCGCAGCATGCCCAGCAGGGTTTATGCAAAAGTAGAAGCAACAAAAAACGCGTTGTATAAAAGTGATGATGGCGGGTTTAAATGGACGTTGGTAAACAGCAATGCGTCAGAAGTAACCGACCGACCTTTTTACTACCAGGAAATTTATGTGGATCCCAAAAATGAGAACAGGATCTATGATGTGCATTCAACAATAACGTTTAGTGAAGATGGTGGTAAATCTTTTTCAACCATGATACCATATTCCGGTATTCACCCTGATCACCATGCCTGGTGGATACATCCTGAAGATGCAAACCTGATCATTGAGGGCAATGATGGTGGTATCGGTATTTCAAGAGACCGGGGCAAAACCTGGGTTTTTGATGAGAAAATTCCTGTGGGCCAGTTCTATCATGTAAATGTTGACAATGAAATTCCCTACAATGTAATGGGTGGCATGCAGGATAATGGCAGTTGGCTTGGCCCGGCCTATACCTGGACAAACGGCGGGATAAGAAATTATTATTGGAGCAATGTGGGTGGCGGCGATGGTTTTGATGTAGTGTCGGATCCCGAAGATGCAAACTGGGTTTACAGCATGAGCCAAGGTGGTAGCGTTGGTAGGCGAAACTGGAAAACCGGTGAAGGATGGTTCATCAGGCCGCCGGCACTTGATCCTAAAACCAAACTACGCTTTAACTGGAATTCGGCTATTGCGTTGGACCCCTTTGATACAAAAACAGTTTACTATGGCAGCCAGTATGTTCATAAAAGTACTGACAAAGGAGTAAGCTGGGATATCATTTCTCCTGATCTTACATCAAATGATACGGTGAAAATTGCGGCTTATCAAAACACCGGTGGATTAACGCTGGATATAACCGGCGCAGAAACACATTGCAGCATTCTTGCCATAGAACCATCAAAAAAAGAAAGAGGAACAATATGGATAAGTACAGACGATGGTAATGTGCAGCTCACCAGGGATGGCGGAAAAACATGGACATCTTTTTATGGTAAGATACCGGGCATGCCGGCTGGTTGTTGGTTGCCGCAGATAAAAGCCTCTGTATATAATGCCGGTGAAGCATTTGTTGTTGCCAATGATTATCGCCGTGGCGATATGAAACCTTATATTTTTCGCACTACAGACTATGGCAAAACCTGGTCTCGAATGATCGATGAGAATAAAGTGAAAGGTTATGCATTATGTGTATTGCAAGATCCGGCGCAGCCAAACTTAATATTTGTTGGTACAGAAAATGGTTTATGGATAAGTATGGACAATGGAACTTCCTTTGAACAATTTAAAAATGGCTACCCTTCTGTTTCCACGTATGACCTGGCCATACAGGAACGGGAAGCCGATTTGGTGATCGCAACATTTGGCCGTGCGCTTTGGGTGCTGGATGATATAAGGCCTTTAAGAAAAGCAGCAACAAATAAAGGGTTGAACTTTACGGCACCGGTCACTGTTTTTGCTTCTCCCGGTGCATACCAGGCTCAATACAAAGCGGCAACAGGATATGAGTGGAGCACTTATGGTATATATGACGCAGAGAACAGGAGGCGTGGAGCTCCCGTAAGTTTTTTCATTAATAAACCAAAGGACACAGCCACAACTAAACCGGCCGTTGCTATTATAACCGAGCAGCCTGCTGCACAACCAGCCCCAACCGAGGGTGGAAACCGTGGGAGTAGAAGAGGAATGGGCGCAGGAGGCGGAAAAAGATCAGACAGCGCAATAGTTAAAATTTACAATGCTAATAATGAATTGATAAGGTCATTACGATGGGCAGTAGATAGTGGTTTTAATAAAATGTATTGGGGCATGGAAGAAAAAGGCTTCCGTCAGCCGGGCTCTGCCAAACCCTTGCCAGGCGCACCTGAACCGGGAGGCTTTGCTGTTTTGCCGGGCACTTACAAATTAGTGATGGCCTATGCAAAGGCTTCCGACTCTACGTACATAACGGTAAAGGATGACCCACGGATGGGCAACAGGAATGATATCAAACTGGCGCAACGAAGTATGTATGACCTGTTGAGAAAGAGTGCAGATAAGTTAACAACAGCGATGGATCAGCTGACAGAAAGTGACGAAGTATTAACTAAAATGCTGGCACAATTAAAAGGTATGGAAGGAAAAGAAATAGATTCATTAAGAAAAGCAACTTCTAAAATGCAGGATACACTAAAGGATATCCGTGAATTGATAAGTGGAAAAACAAGCACGGCGCAAGGTATTACAAGGTCACCCGAATTAACAGTAATGACAACCTTACAGACAGCGCAGCAATCCATCGGCAGTAAAATGGTGGTTCCTGGTCCACAGGTTGAGATCCTTGTTATAAATGCTGAGAAGGCTGTTAAGGATATTGTTGATAAAATAAATAATTTCTACAGCAGCAAATGGGCGGCTTACCGTCAACAGGTTGAAAGCACGAAGGTTAATCTATTTAAGGATTATAAAGCAATTGAATAGCCTGAATTACGTATTGTAAAGCTTAAAAGCGGCTATATAGCCGCTTTTTTTATTTATATTAAAGGTCTGGTATTCTTAAAAAGCCGTAACTATATCTTTGGTTTATTTTAATTAATCGCCATGTATAAAAATTTTACTCTTGCTACAGTTGTTGCTATAATTCCTGTAACCCGACAAAATTTACCGGCCAATTTTAATAGTGCTGATCATGTAATAACGGTTCCTTCTTTTTTAAATTTTAAGAATGCAACAAAAGCCAATCCTTTTCAGCGTGAAAAAAAATCAACAGAAACCTGGTCGCAGAACTGGCAGGCAACAGCCCAGGAAAATATCCGTAAAAGCGAATACCATTTTAAATGGAAAAAAAAACTAAACGCCTGCTGCTCTCCCAACCGCGAAAACAATCTTCGTTTTTATCATACTAATAAAGGTTTTTCTGTTGAGCCGAGAACAACGCAAATACCCATCCGCGATAATCATATACAGCGCCGGGCAATTGGTAACTAATTACAGCTCCCTGCAACAAATCAAACTATAACAATTCAAAATCATAATCTGGCAACGGGTAAATACTGGCTTCGCTTTCAAAGTGGCGATGAAAAACAAGTATTACAGTTTGTAAAACAGTAAAATCCTTTTGTTATAAGGCTGTGTTCCCCTCTCCAAGGGGAGAGGGGTTAGGGGTGAGGTCAACCTTCTTTTTTATTCTTTGCCATCCCCTTGTAAATTTTTATTTTTGCCACTTAACTGAATTTTATGGGTAATCTTAAATTGAGTGTGCTGGCCGAAACTTTGCAGGCTTCCGAAATTGTGCGCCTGGGTGCAATGATCAAGGAAAAGATGAGGCTGGGAGCAAAGATTTACAATTATACCATTGGCGATTTTGACGCCGACATTTTTCCTATACCCGCCGAGCTGGAAACTGGGATCATTGAAGCGTATAAAAACCGCTTTACTACTTATCCTGCGGCAGAAGGAAATCTTGACTTGAGAGAAGCGGTCGCTTCTTTTTTATCATCAAAATGCGATTTGCATTATACTACCAACGAAATTTTAATTGCGGCGGGTGGCCGCCCACTGATTTATTCTTTGTACCGGGCCGTTGTTGATAAAGGTGATAAGGTAATTTTCCCGGCTCCAAGCTGGAACAACAATCACTACGTTCATTTCACGGAAGGTGAACACATCATGCTGGAAGCAAAAGAAGAAAATAATTTTATGCTTTCGGCTGCGCAAATAAAAGAGCATATAAAAGGCGCCGCACTACTTTCGCTATGTTCTCCATTAAACCCAACCGGAACCACTTTTACCAAAGAAGAGTTGAGTGCTATTTGCGACCTGGTAATCGCGGAAAATAAAAGCCGGGCTGATGGTGAAAAGAAATTATACCTGATGTATGACCAGATCTACTGGACACTTACTTTTGGCGATACCATTCACTATAACCCCGTTACAATTAATCCGGCAATGAAGGCATTTACCATTTTCATTGATGGTATCAGCAAGGCTTTTGCAGCTACCGGCGTAAGGGTTGGCTGGGCCATGGGCCCTGCAGACGTTATTGTAAAGATGCGTTCGATAAATAGCCACGTGGGTGCATGGGCGCCCATGGCCGAGCAAAAAGCCGTGGCCGCTTACCTGGGCAAAACAGCCGCCATAGATAAATATCTTTCACATTTTAAGACTGAGATAAATGAGCGGTTACAAAACATTTTTACAGGTTTTCAGCAAATGAAAGCAGCCGGTTTTAATGTTGATGCAATTGCACCGGAAGCTGCAATTTATCTTACCATACAAATAGACTATGTTGGCAAAAAAACAGCCGAAGGAAAACAGTTAGATACACAGGCCGATGTTACTTCTTATATTTTAGATGAAGCCAGGCTTGCTGTAGTTCCTTTTTATGCTTTTGGTGCAGGCCTTAACAGCAATTGGTACAGGCTTAGTGTTGGTACCTGTAAAAAAGAAGAGATCGGCGAAATGCTGGAGGCATTAAAAACTGCTTTGGAAAAACTGGGTTGACGCTACAGTTAATTTTTACAATTCAAGAAAACAAATTGCTTTAATTCACGCTGGCGAAAAAGCTTCCGGAGTAATGGTGGTTTGTTGCTGATTTTATATTTATTAAGGTCTATTGCTTCGTGGGCTGTAATTAAATTTTCGATGCTTTCTATTCTATACAAAAGCTGATGAAGTAATTCTACTTCATGCTCAATTGACTGCGGAGTCATTAACTGCTGGTTGAACAACACCAGTAGATCCCGGGTTGAATTGTTCATAACTTCTAGCGATTAAATAGTTACCTTTTATTGCCATAGCCTACGAATCCTTCACATCCGCATGTGCTTTTTCTTGAAGAGGCACAGCTGGCGGTGAGTAAAACGGTAGCTACAATAAAAAGCAGCAAGGTTAATTTACTTAGTTGTTTCATAATTTCAAGTTCCAATTTAAACTATTTTCACAAAGAATTATTGTATTGTCTTGATAAAAGCTGAAAATTTTAACATCCCGGACCACAAACCCCGCATTCTTATTGCCCCGCTGGACTGGGGCCTGGGACATGCAACCCGATGCATTCCAATTATATCTCAATTGATAGAGC
This sequence comes from Chitinophagaceae bacterium, assembly GCA_031416815.1. GTDB lineage: Bacteria > Bacteroidota > Bacteroidia > Chitinophagales > Chitinophagaceae > Ferruginibacter. Next base: position 8,007 of record JANOUJ010000305.1, on the reverse strand, counting down.
TGAACTGCATTGTTATTGTTGCGGCCGAAACGAGCGTAAAAACTCTATTGCAAAAAGAATTTCCGAATCTGAAGTTCCTCGAATTAAGGGGTTACCGGGTACAATATAGCCGTGATAAATTTTGGATGCCGGTCAAACTGTTGTCACAACTACCCGGGATTCTTTATCGCATTTATGCTGAAAACCGCTGGTTGAAAAAAGCAGTTACTGCAAACAGGATTGATGCTGTGATTGCTGATAACCGCATGGGATTGTTTCATAAAAAAATTACCTGTGCTTATATTACACACCAATTAACAATAAAAACAGGCAACATTTTTACGGAAAGGATTGCGCAAAAAATTCACTATTATTTTATAAATAAATTTAGCGCCTGCTGGATTCCGGATGCAGAAAACGAATTGAACCTTGGTGGAGCTTTATCGCATTCTCAAATATTGCCCAGGGTTCGGGTAACTTATCTTGGCCCTTTATCCAGGTTCGAAAAAAAAGAAATTGAAAATAAATATGACCTATGCATCATCTTATCGGGCCCCGAACCGCAAAGAACCGCTTTTGAAAAAATTATTTTAAATGACCTTTATAAAGCAAAGGGAAAAACAATTTTGATCCGTGGTTTGCCGGGAGAAACGGAAACACCTCAGTTAAATAATCCGTCAGTCGAAATAAAGAATCACTTATCCGCAAATGAACTAGGCAGTATTATTCAGCAATCAAAAATTATTATATGCCGTAGTGGCTATTCAACGGTAATGGACCTGGTAAAGCTACAGAAAAACGCCATATTGGTACCTACGCCAGGTCAGACAGAACAGGAATATCTTGCCGGATATTTACAGGAACAAAAATTATTTTATAGTGTTGCTCAAAATAGTTTTTCATTACCTGAAGTAATAAAAAGCGCAGGTACTTTCAAATTCAATGCTTCGGCTGTAAGGATGAATGATTATAAAACGGTTGTGAAAAATTTTGCAGGCACACTCACAAATCAATAATGTAAATATTTAAACCCTTTGCCTATTTTTTTCAGGTCCGTTATTGCTGTATAGCCCGTAGCATACCATTCATCGCTTTTATGTAAACTCTCAGCAGGCAGATCATTCAGAGCTTTTGGTAACGCTGTACTCGTAATAACCGATGCGCTGATAATGGGCAGGTTATTATTTTCGGTTGCATAACCAACCCAGGTTTTTTTTCCCGTTAGTACTGCAAATACATTTTTGTAAAAGATAATCGGGCGCTTTTTATAAAAGATGAGCAATGGAAAGGAAAGTATAAAAAGTAGCGAAGCAGTGATGTCAAGCAGTCTTTTATTGCGGCGCTGCAGTGGCATTGCAATATTGAATTTTGCAAAATGGGCTATAAAATCCCCCGTTGTGTTTTTACTGTCGCTTCCAACAATACTGTTGCTTCCTGACGCATGAAATTTATTCCTTGTTGTTCCGGGTATAGCATGAATACTGTTTATGATCTCTTTAAAACTTAGCCCGTTCTCACAAAAAATTATTTCTTTAACCTGGTATTTTTTTACAAGATGGGGTAACTGTGCCATATTACCCAATATAGGGATCCTGCCAGATGATTCGTTGCTCACACGGCCCAAAACCCGTTCCGTCAAACCTGCGTTTTGTAACATTTCCGCCATTGTAATAAAATCTTTTTCGGCAGCTACCACAATCGTTTGCCTGCGTTCTTCATTTTCATTGCTGGTTTCCAGGTAGCGCCATTTAATGAAAAGCAATCGTGTAGCATTCATCAATACAAAAGCAAGTGCAATTCCGGTAACTAAAATGCCTCTCGAAAACCTGATGCTTTCCGGCAGCAAAGCATATACACTTAATAACACCAATGTTGCAATTGCGGTTGATCTTATTAACTGCATTTGTTTATATCCCTTATCGTACAAACCGCTATAAAAGGCTGTAACCAAAAACAAGGCGGTGAAAGCAGGAAATGCAATGAATAAAACATTGGGTGAATAATTTACTTCCTGCCTTATAAAATTGCTCCACATTATCCGGGTAAGTCCGAACGAACCTAAAATAATACATGCATCGAGTACAGGCAGACCAATTTTATTCAGCAGTTTTCCCAGCGCTGAAAAAAATGCCCGGATCATAATGGCTGTTTGTATCAAAAAAGTAAACAGGCCGGCTTTGCTTCCGCTGTAATGTTTTTTAACAAATAAGCTCATCGCTTTGTAAAATAGCCTTACATAGTTTAAGCTTCCTCTTTTAGTGCTTTCTCCTTTAAAATGTATAATGGTGCTTTCGGCGAAATAATAATTTTTGTAGCCGGCTTTTTGTATTCTATAACTTAAGTCAACGTCTTCGCCATACATAAAAAAAAGTTCATCAAAATTTCCTATCTCATCCAATACTTTTTTGGGCATCATCATAAATGCCCCGGCCAATACATCCACTTCATGATTTTCTTTTTCAGGCAAATGGCCGAGATGATATCTTGCAAATGTTTCAGACCTGGGAAATAACCTCGCAAGCCCCGATAATTTAAATAAAGAAGTTAACGGTGAAGGAAAAGCCCGCTTGCTTTCTTTGAGGAAGTTGCCTGATCCGTCAATCATGTGAATGCCTACGGCGCCAGCCATCTGATTCATTGTAAAAAAATCCAGGCATTTAGCAATACTGTCTTCAGAGAGTATGGTATCGGGATTCAGAAAAAGAATAAAATCACCTTTCGCCTTTTCAAGGGCCTGGTTATTGGCTTTTGCAAAGCCTGTATTACTTCTGTTCCATATAAAATTTACTAAAGAGAATTTTTGTTCGAGGTACTCCCGGCTTCCATCAGTTGAATTATTGTCTGTCACTATAATTTCTGCCTCAATCCCCAAACATGCTTTTTCAACCGAATACAGGCATTGCTCAAGGAAATATTTCACATTATAGTTTACTATAATTACCGAAAGTTGCATATCCAAATATAGTTATACCATATTGAATCTCATTTCTGCACGAAGTGTAACCGTCCTTAATTCATGTAAAGCCTTTGTATATTTGTGCCATGTTAAAAACAACACTTTTAAACGCTGTGGAGGCGGGAGCCAAACAGTTGCGCCACTATTTTAATAACGACGATTTAAAGATCAGTAATAAAGAAGGAATTAATAACTGGGTTACCGAAGCAGACCACGCCGCCGAAAAAGCAATTATTGATGTAATTAAAGCCGATCATCCCGATCATTTTATTTTAAGTGAAGAAGTGGGCGAAATAGCAACCGGCAGTGACGTTAAATGGATCATTGACCCCATTGACGGCACTATTAATTTTGCCAGCGGTATACCGCTTTGCTGTGTAAGTATTGGTGTAGAGCAAAAAGGCGAAATGATCCTCGGCGCTGTGTACAACCCATTTATAAACGAATTATTTTTTGCTCAAAAGGGGTTGGGAGCAACGCTGAATGATAAAAAAATAAGTGTTAGCAAAAAATCTGAGGTAATACACAGTTGTTTGGTTACCGGTTTTCCGTATTCCTATTTAGATATGGAGAACGGGCCCCTCGAAGTATTTGAGCGATTCGTTCGCAAGGGTGTTCCTGTTCGCAGGCTGGGCAGTGCGGCCATTGATCTGTGTTGGGTTGCCGCCGGTAGGTTTGAAGGTTTTTTTGAACATAGCCTAAGCGCATGGGATTCAGCTGCGGGTTATTTGATAGTTGAGGAAGCCGGTGGAAAAGTAACCGATATGAATGGCGATAAATATTCTCCTTATCAAAAGAAAATAGTGGCAACAAATGGATTGATACATGATGAGTTGATTGAAGTGATACATAATAGGAAGCAATTGTAGATTTTAGATTGGCGATTTTAGATTTTTTTTATTGCAGAAAGTAAAAATTATTTAATCCCAGTATGAGTACTATAAAAGATGATATTATGAAAAGGCTGAAAGCGGTTGCGGTAAAAACCGGAAAGCTTTGTCTTAAGTTGCCACATAATATAGTTAATAAAACATACATCAGCCAGATAATAAGGTGTTCCAGTTCTGCATCAGCAAACTACCGGGCTGCTTGCAGGGGAAAATCGAAAGCTGATTTTGTTAATAAATTAAGAATTGCGGAAGAAGAGCTTGATGAAACAATGCATTTTTATGAATTATTGGCAGAATTCAATGAACCACATAAACAGGAATTGCGGGATTTATATGTTGAGGCAAATGAATTACTATCTATAATTGTTGCTTCAATCAATACAACATTAAAAAATATGCTTGCCGAAAAGGAAAAAGATAAGTGACCACAGCAAATCTAAAATCGGCAATCTAAAATCTAAACTCATGGATCGGACAGAAATATCTTCTCTCGGTGAATTTGGCCTGATAGACCATCTTACCCGTAATAACGAAATTAAAAATGCATCAACCATTTTAAGTGTGGGTGATGATGCGGCTGTGATTGATCACTTTGGGCGACAGACGGTGATTACCACAGACTTATTGGTGGAAGGCATTCACTTTGATTTGATGTATACACCTTTAAAGCATTTGGGATACAAATCGGTTATCGTTAACATAAGCGACATTTATGCCATGAATGCCACGCCCACACAAGTTGTTATAAGTATTGCCATAAGTAATAAGTTCAGTGTAGAAGCGTTAGATGAATTTTATGATGGTGTGTATGCCGCCTGTGATAAATATAATGTTGACCTGGTTGGCGGAGATACTACCACATCGCAACGGGGTTTTGTTATCAGCGTTACCGCTATCGGCGAGGTTGCGCCCGACACGTTTGTAAAAAGAGATGGCGCAAAGGTAAACGACCTGGTTTGTGTAAGTGGCGACCTGGGTGGTGCATTTTTAGGCCTAACCATTTTAGAACGAGAGAAAAAAATATTTGAAGAAACCGGTGCACAGCCCGACCTGGAGAACCGGGCATACATTATTGGGCGCTTGTTAAAACCCGAAGCAAGGAAAGATGTGATAGAGTATTTTGCAGAACATAAAATTGTACCTACCAGCATGATGGATATCAGTGATGGGTTAAGCAGCGAAATGCTGCACATCTGCAAGCAAAGCAATGTTGGCTGTGTTTTGTACGAAGACAAGCTGCCGTTAAATGAAGACAGTAAAGATTTTGCTTACAAACTGGAACTTGACCCAACAGCGTGTGCCTTAAGCGGCGGCGAAGATTATGAATTGCTTTTTACCATTGCACAGGCAGATCATGAAAAGATAAAAGCCAACAACGGTCTAAGTATTATAGGTTATATAACCGAAGCTGCCGAAGGAAAAACATTTATTACCCGTGGTGGCAACAAACATGAGCTGGTTGCACAGGGATGGAATCATTTGAAATAAAAAAACTGTTGAGACCTGCTTACTGTTTCAACAAGCAAGATGAAAACTTTAAAAAATATCCTTGTCTTTTCCATGGTGCTGTTTTTATATTCCTGTGCTGCAACCAACAATTTCGATCCTCAAAAAAAATACCCTGCCCAACAACTACAAGAGGATTATACTTTGCTTAGAAATATTCTTGAAACAAAACATCCGTCACTTTACTGGTACACCCCCAAAGACAGTATGGATATGTACTTTGAAAAATATTACAGCGATATTAAAGATAGTATGACAGAGCAGCAATTTGGCTGGAAGGTGATTGCACCTATAACCGAAAAGATCCGTTGCGGCCATACCAGCTTCAGCAGAAGCAGCGCATACAACAACTGGGCAGCCAGCAGGAGAACCCCTTCGTTTCCGCTTTTTTTAAAATGCTGGAACGACACAATGGCTGTTACCAATAACCTCAACAGGAAAGATTCTGTTTTAAAAAGAGGCACACTCATTACTTCTATAAACGGAGTTAAAAATGCTGCCCTTGTAAATACCATGTTCGGCTATATGACCGAAGATGGATATGCCAACAATGTTAATTATAGCAGGCTTAGCAACAATTTTCCTTATTACCATCGAAACATTTTTGGCATTAGTAAAACTTATCGGGTAACCTACCTTGACAAAGGAACTGAACGATCCGTCAATATCCCCGTTATTGGTTTAGATACTGACAGCAGTAAAAAAGTTAAAGACAGCACAGGTGCCATAAAGAAGCCACAGGAAAAAAGACAAACACGCCGGGAAAGGTTGCAGGAAATACATTCACTGGCAATTGATACGGCTAATAACACAGCCATTATAACCATCAATAGTTTTTCATCGGCCAGTCTGCGTACATTTTACAGGCAAACTTTTGCATACATTAAGAAAACAGGAATTAATAATGTGGTACTTGATATCCGCAGCAACGGTGGCGGAAGGATCAGGTTATCTACGTTGTTGACAAAATATGTAACCCGTATCAACTTCAAAGTTGCGGATACTTCTTTTGCGGTTGCAAAATCATTGCGGCCTTATACAAAATATATTAAAGGGGGCTTTATTAATAATCTTGGGTTGTTTTTTCTTACTAAAAAAAATAAAGACGGGCTTTATCATTTTGGGCATTGGGAAAGGAAGATCAACAAGCCCAAAGCCGGAAATAATTATACCGGCAACTTGTATGTATTGATAGCAGGAAATACTTTTTCCGCTGCCTCATTAATCAGCAATACGTTAAAAGGACAGCCCGATGTGGTTTTACTGGGAGAAGAGACCGGCGGTGGCTGGCATGGAAATAACGGCGTTTTAATACCGGATATTATTTTACCGAATACGCATATAAAAGTAAGGTTGCCTTTATTCAGACTGGTGCAATACAATCATGTACCAAAAGATGGCCGCGGTATACAACCAGATATTTATATCGGCACCAATTATAACGCCTTATTAAATGGTATCGATTATAAAATGAAGTTTGTGATGGATATGATCAAGAGCAAGCAATTGGCAACAGGCAATTAGCAATTGCTATAAAACGTTCAACAGAATTTAGAGATTCGAAAGTTTTTTTACACCCAATATTGCACATTGCTTATTGTCAATTGCCTATTGTATATTGAAATCATCGGCATCTTTCCAAAAAGGAAATTTAGTTCTTACCTCTTCCAGTAATTCTTTTTGCAGCGTTATTGTATTTACATCCTCGTCATCGGCCATATGATAAAGAACTTGTCCTGTTGGGTCAATCACCAAACTGTTACCGCTGTGATAAACATTCTTGCCATCGCTTCCAACACGATTTACACCAACCACATAACATTGATTTTCTATCGCCCGTGCACACAACAATGTTTTCCATGCATGGCTGCGGCGCTCGGGCCAGTTGGCAACATAAATAAGTACATCATATTCTGCCGTGTGGCCCTCCTCCCCCCAGGGGGTTCCCTGTATAGGGAACGAACGTGGTTCATGGGAGGGGGCCTGCCTCGCCCAAACCGGAAACCGCAGATCATAACAGATCAATAAATTTACTCTCCATCCTTTTACTGATGCGATCAATCTTTTATTGCCGGGGGTATAATGTTTATCTTCCTCACCAAAGGCAAATAAATGCCGTTTATCGTAATGGCCGTATTGGCCGTTGGGCAGCATCCAGATAAGGCGATTGTAATAATTACCAGCTTCCTCAATCATAATACTTCCAGTAAGCACAATACTGTTTTCCCTGCTCACTCTTTTCATCCATTCAACTGTTTCACCTTCCATGGTTTCAGCCAGCGCTTCGGGTCGCATGCTAAAACCCGTGTTGAACATTTCGGGCAATACAACGATCTCAGCTTTTTCTTCAATGCCGGCGATCTTTTGCTCCAGCAAGCGAAGGTTAGCCGCTTTCTCTTCCCAAATTAAATTACTTTGTATAGTAGTGATTGTTAGGGTTGACATGTGTTGGAGTTATAACCAAATTTACAAAACCAAATGTATAATACGTCCATGACCGGCTATAAAAAAATAAAACCGTAGCTTTGCGTTCCACTTCCTTTTACAAGAAAGCCTGTTGCAGGCCAGGTGGTAACTTAATAATTTTACTGCTGATTCAGAATATGCAACGTCTTTGCCAGCCCACACAAACAAATAAACCATTAATGCCATTTAAAAAATTAGATCTTATTGATC
>JANOUJ010000304.1:0-4501 GCA_031416815.1 Chitinophagaceae bacterium | reverse complement strand
CTCGTCCGTAAAGTGCTGTGTCTGCTTGGTCTGTTTGTTTACCTGCGAAGTCAAACATTTCGTCATCCACGTTAATCCAATCCATTTCTCCATTTGGACCTGCTACAAAACCGTCAAGTGTAGTGTGCATAAATAAAATTACTTTTCTCATTTTTGTTTATTTTTATGTTGGCAAAATTAAAAATATTTTTCGTCTGATTGATGTTTAGAAGCGTCCACACAGGGTTGCAGGCAACGTTCCCGCATTGGCGTTGTGGCGGAATTCCGAAATCCGTCAGCCGGGAACTGTTGCTGATTAAAGACTGCCGATGATTGCTTCAACGTCTTGCCGCACTTGCACAAAACCCACTGTTGTTAGCGGCTGGGCTATTGCCAAATGGAATTTTAGCAACTCACCGTAACTCTTAAATAAGTTGCAGGAATTGAAGTAGTATCCGATAATTCAGCTTTATTTTGGCTATTAAAAAGCGTAATTAATTCTTGCTCCAACTCTGTGGTTTTGCCACTTTTTTCAGCAGCGTCAAAAGCGTTCATGGTAGGCCCGTAGAAATTTTTGAACATGCTGACATATTCTTTCGGGGAACAAGGTGCAATAAAAGTGAAAGTGTCTTTTACGAATGCGATGTTCTCCTTTGCAATACCAGCCTGACTGAAGCGTTCAATCACATTATCTTCAACGCCCCATGTCATTGGGCTGATGAAACCTTCAGGTGGCGGTGGTGTGTAAGCAGAACTTATTTTTAGTATTTGAGCGACAACAGTAGGGTCGCCCGGTATCCAGTTCCCCATCACAATTGTTCCTCCAGGTTTTGTAACCCGAACCATTTCTTTAGCTACCTCAAATGGCTTTGGAGCAAACATGGCACCAAAAATACTCACAACCATATCAAAAGATTTGTCCCCTAATTCACTAAGGTTGCAAGCGTCTCCTTCCTGAAAAGTGCAATTGGAAAGTCCTGCTGTTGTTGCCCTGATATTTCCGGCTTCAACCAGATTTTTTGCAATGTCAACTCCCAGAACTTCAGCACCAAGTTGGGCTTCGGGGATAGCAGTGGTGCCATCACCACAGCCAAGATCAAGAATTTTCATTCCTTTAACTACGCCAAGTTTTGCGACAAGTTCTTCTCCACTTTGACGCATTGTTTCAGCAATGCGTGTGAAATCGCCTTTTTCCCATAATGCTTTGTTCGGATTCATAACTAAGTTTTTTAAAGTTTATAAATATTGTTTGATTGCGGATACTTTTATGTTTTATTTTGTGTCAGTCAAAATTAGTACATCTCTAAATGCCTTGCCGCTAACTCATAAATATACGCAAGTCAGAAATCCTTGCGCTTTATAAGTTTGATTTTCATAAATATACATAAAAAATAATAGTATATACCAAGCGCAATCTTTCGTATAATTAATTGTTTAATACAATAACAATGTAAAAAACGCAAGTTTTTCCAAACCTTTTTACTTAACGCCGCCCTCAACACTTCGCAATTTGTGGTATTGCATATTTCAACAGGTTTACGATGGACGATGAGTGGAAACCTATACCTGTAAAAATGTTATTTACTGGCCCGCAGTTTACGAATGCAAACCAAATGCGCCAGCAAAACCAGCGGCACTACACAACAAGGCAGCCAAACAAACGGAAAATAAAGTATGGCGGTATTGGGCTGTTCAAATGCAAATTGCTGAAAATTAGATGGGGCAGATAGAACAGCATTTACCACGATATTTAATAATAAGCCAAGACAAATAAAGTTCCAGAGTAACAATAGTGGTTTACCAAATGTGTTCTTTACATAACCAAAATAAAAGATTATTGGCGCCGTAATGCCTGCAAATATATCAAAATTCCTTCCTTCAAATGTCATAAGTTGTGGTATGCCTTTATGCAGAAAAAGCCAGTAAAGGCATAGCTCTACCGGTATACGTACTACATGCAGGAGGGTCAATGTTTTAGCATCGAGGTTGTTTATAAAACCACTGCCTTTTGCAGTAATAAATAAGAGGATAATAAGCAAAACCGGCGGCAACGCCAGCAGCACAAGCCTGGGAGGTGTAGTATTGGTAACCAAATAAAACCCAACAAAACTCAATATCGCCTGTAACAATAGCCATAAAAATAAAATGGCAACACCCGTTTTGGATCTATTACCTGCTTTATAAAATAGAAAAACGGTTAACAGCGTTGTTAGTATGAAAAGGAGGTTCACATACATGGGTAAGTTTGTGATCATAACTTTTTATTTAGCATACACATTTTAATACTTTTCTTTCCTTCACAAAACGCTCAAACTCCGCCAACCCCATGCTACTTAAATTTTGTTCTTTGGTAACCATTGCTTTTTGTGCGGCCAAAACCCCATAACGGGTATCTTTAAATCCTTCAATAGTATGAGCGTCGGGGTCGATGGAGATGAGCACATTTTTTTCAAGTGCGTAATCTATCTGTCGCCAGTCAATATCTAGTCGGCTGGGGTGGGCGTTCAATTCAATCACCACATGATTAGCGGCGCATGCATCAATGATCTTTTTATGGTCAAGCGGGTAGCCCTTGCGGCTTAACAGCAGGCGACCGGTCATGTGGCCCAGTATGGTTGTGTATGGATTTTCAATGGCAGCCATCAAACGTTCCATTGCTTTCTCTTCCGTCATTTTTAAGATACTGTGCACCGATGCTATCACGAGGTCGAAAGTTGACAGCACAGCATTGGAATAATCCAGGCTCCCATCATATAATATATCACTCTCAATACTTTTAAAGATCTTAAAGCCCGTGAGTTTACTATTAATTGCATCGATCTGTTCGTGTTGAGCTTGTATTCTTTCTTCCGTAAGGCCATTGGCATAAAAGGCGCTTTTACTGTGGTCGCTTATCACTAAATATTCATAGCCTTCTTCTTTAGCAGCGTTTGCCATTTCTTCCAGCGTGTTGCTGCCATCGCTCCAGTTACTGTGGCTATGTATAATTCCCCGGATATCTTGCGGCTGTATCAATTGGGGAAGGGGAGCGGCTGCTGCCCTTTCAATAATTGCAGGCATTTCTCTCAGGCAATGCGGAATATAATTAATGCCGGCCTGTTTGAAAACTGCCGAATCATCAGGCCCGGTCCGTCCTGAAAAGTTGATATCAGGGACCCGGAATATGAAATCATTGACGAATTCGGGGCTCCCGGAGGTGAAAAAGCACTTTTTTTCAAAATTTTCGGTGGCGGAGTATAGTCTCAGTTTAAGCCCATTCAGCAGTTTGTACAATAAACTGTCAAAATTCTCTTCCAGCAGTTCAGGCGGGCTGGCTGTTTCAAACTTAGGTTTTATATTTTCAATGGAACTGTTGACAACATATTCCAGTTCTTCAATGATCTCTATCTGCCTTTTAAAACTGCCGGTGAGGTACACATTTTCCGGTGAGAAAAGCTTACCTAAGTAAGCGGTTATCTGCGGTTCCACTGCCTCCACCTGCGGATATAAATTACTACCCTGGTTGCTTAAATAAAACTCAATGGTTTCAATTACATTTTGTTGTGTTTTCTCACCAAATCCTTTGTAAAGTTTAAGACGGTTTTCTTTGCAGGCATATAAAAGCTCACCAATACTTTCTATTTCCATCTCTTTCCAAATGGTAGAGATTTTTTTAGGGCCAATACCTTTTATTTTCAGCATTTCTATCACACCGATCGGTGTTTTTTCAATCAACTCGTGCAAGGTTTTTAATGAACCTGTTTCTAAAATCTCAATTATTTTTTTTGCAGATGATTCACCAATGCCTTTTATTAATGCAATTTTTTCTCTGGGAGTTTCACTTAATTGTTCCGGTAATTTTTCGATATTAAAAGCGGCAATTGCATACGATTTTGCCTTAAAATTATTTTCTGCATGGATGTCTGTTAGTTTGCTTAAAAGACTGAAAATATCAGCAATTTGATAATTATCCATTTTTTTAGATTGTTACCCTAAATGTAAGAAGAATAAAAAACTGCCTGCTGAAAAATTTTTTTTTCGAAACGATAACCGAAAATCGGGGATTATCATTCTTTAAAAAATAAAATAATTTTTTAAAGAAACCAGACAGTTATTTGTTTTTGCAACACTGAAAAAACTATGAAACCAAATAGCAGAATTTTATATTAGCACTTTCATAATCGGCACCAGATTTTTATTGCTGGTGTAATATGCGCTGGTTGTGTAAATTGGCTTTGGTAAAGGGTTTTAAAGAAAAAGTCTCCCAAAAATTGGGAGACTTTAATGATATTCTGCTTTGTTATAAGCGAAGAATTACTTCTTCTTTGCAGCTTTCTTTGCAGCTTTTTTAGGAGCAGCTTTTTTTGCAGCTTTTTTAGGAGCGGCTTTTTTAGCAGCGGCCTTTTTTGGAGCAGCTTTCTTAGCAGCGGCTTTTTTTGGAGCAGCTTTTTTTGCAGCTTTTTTCTTTGTTGCCATTTTTTTAAAATTTAATTGGTTAGTAAATAATACTTAAAAATAAATACATTTTTTAAACTACCAAAAA
>JANOUJ010000303.1:0-3123 GCA_031416815.1 Chitinophagaceae bacterium | reverse complement strand
GGAGCACACCCGGCTTGTGTTGGAATCTTTACGTAACAACCGGCTGGCCGATGAATCAAAACTCTTTATATATATTGACGGGCCGAAGCCAAATGCAACAGAAGAAACATTGGCTGCTATTTCGGAGGTTAAAAAAGTAGTGCGTGAAAAAAACTGGTGCAAAGAAGTTACGATCGTTGAAGCAACTGAAAATAAAGGATTGATAAAATCGAATGCAGAAGGCGTATCAAGAATGATAAATGAATTTGGCAGAGTGATAGCCATGGAAGACGATGGTTTGCTTTCTCCCGGATTTTTAACCTACATGAATGACGCACTTGATTTTTATGAGAACAATCCAAAAGTGATGCATATTGCCGCATATCGCCGGCCAGAGTTTGCCCCCGTTGAAGTAAAAGAATCAACTTTTTTCTTTTACCACACAACCACCTGGGGCTGGGCCACCTGGAAACGTGCCTGGGATCATTTTAAATTAGACCCATTGGCTGTGCATGAAGCGGTTAAGAAAAAAGGAAATATTAAAAGACTGAACATGGATGGAACTTTTGAATTTTTCTGGGGCTTAAAGGCGGTTGCCAAAGGCAAACTCAGAAGTTGGAATGCTATCTGGCACTCAACCGTTTTTTTAAACGACGGCATGTGTTTGTATCCACAAAAATCATTGGTTTCAAATATCGGTCACGATGGAAGCGGCACCAATTGCGTGCCGGATGACCGGTTCCGGATTTCAAGCGATGCATTGGCCGATTCTATACCAGTTACTAGAATTCCTTTAGAAGAACACGAAGGAATAAAGAAGCATTACATAGCCATGCATTCTTTTCAATATAAATTTGTATTTGCCTTAAAACATTATCTCCGTTATCTTGTAAGATACAAAGCCAAAAAAAAAACTGCAATTGAACACTGTAAAAAAAGTATTGTTTATTTCTTACGATGGCATGACTGATCCGCTTGGCCAAAGCCAGGTAATACCTTATTTACAGGGATTGAGTAAAGCCGGTTACAAAATATTTCTCATCAGTTGTGAAAAGGAGCAGGTTTATCATCAAAACAAAAATTACATTCAGGACTTACTCGATAAAAGCAATATCAACTGGATACCGCTCAACTATACCAAAAACCCACCGGTTATTTCAACCTTGCTTGATGTTATACAAATGCGCAGGGCAGCAAAAATACTGCACAAGGCAGAAGGCATTGATATGGTGCATACCCGTGCCGGTGTGCCTGCATTGATCGGCTTGTGGATGAAAAAAACAATGGGCGTTAAATTCTTAAATGACATACGTGAGTTTTATGCCGATAGCAGGGTTGAGGGCGGAATGTGGAATACTAAAAACATAGTTTACAAAACCATTTATAATTTCTTTGCTAAAAAAGAATCGGAAGCTGTGAAGCATAGCGACGGTATCGTTTGCCTTACTTATGCAGCGGAAACTATTATAAAAGGGTGGAATGAGTACAATGCAGCCATTCCGCTTGAAGTAATTCCCTGTAGTGTAGATCTGGCGCTTTTTGATGATTCAACAATTGATGAAAAAGAAAAAGCAACTTTAAAGGCAGAACTTAATATCAGCGATGATGATTTTGTAATAAGTTACCTCGGCTCGATTGGTGGCTGGTATCTTACAGCGGAAATGCTGCAGTTTTGCAAACTGCTAAGCAAACGTATGCCATCTGCGAAATTTTTATTCATATCGCCGCACCGGCACGAAGAGATAAAGGCTATTGCTGCGCAATACGAGATACCGGTAGACAGGGTACTGGTAAAAAAAGCATCCCGTGTACAGGTACCGGCATTACTTTCTTTAAGCAATTATTCTATATTTTTTATCAAGCCATGTTATTCCAAGCAATCATCTTCACCAACAAAGCATGGCGAAATAATGGCTATGGGCATTCCGGTAATAACCAATGGTGGCGTGGGTGATGTGGCGGGTATTGTTCAAACTTGCAAGTCGGGGATCGTAATAGATGAATTTACAGACGCAGCATTCGACAGGGTTATTAACAAAGTTATTAGCAATAAAACTTATGATGCAGTTGCCATACGGGAAGGAGCCATCAAATGGTATTCATTGGAAAATGCAGTTAAAAAATACATTAGTATTTACGGGAAGATATTAAGCTAATCGGTTATTTTGCAAAAAAATTTTAGCTATATGCCGCATAAATTTTTAATTGTTGGAGCAGGCTTTTCCGGAGCGGTGCTGGCAAATCAACTGGCTGCCCAACTAGATTGTATGATTGACGTGTGGGACGAACGCAGCCACGTGGCCGGTAATTGCCATACAAAAAGAGATGCTGAAACCAATGTGATGGTTCATGAATATGGTCCACATATTTTTAATACCGATAAAAAAGAGATATGGGATTTTGTAAACAGCTTTGTTGAATTTATACCTTTTATCAACCGGGTAAAAGCAAATTATAAGGGTAGTATTTATTCGCTGCCAGTTAACCTGCATACCATCAACCAATTTTTTAATAAAACTTTTGGGCCGGAAGAAGCCAAAGCATTTATTGAAAGCCTGGGTGATAAAAGTATTACCGATCCTCAATCTTTTGAAGAACAGGCGCTGAAATTTTTGGGCAAGGATCTGTACCATGCTTTTTTTTACGGGTACACAAGAAAGCAATGGGGTTGTGAGCCATCTGAGTTACCGGCATCTATTTTAAAAAGGTTACCGGTGAGGTTTAATTACAACGACAATTATTACAACAATATTTACCAGGGCATACCGGTAAATGGCTATACCGAACTGGTTGAAAAATTACTCGATAGCCCGAAAATAGATATTACCCTCAATAAAAAATTTAATTACAGCAACGAACTGTTTGATGTGTATGATCATATTTTTTATACCGGCCCTATTGATGCTTTTTTCGGGTATAAATTTGGCAGGCTTGGATACCGCACAGTTACTTTTGAAAAGTATATTGCAGAAGGGGATCACCAGGGGAATGCCGTAATTAATTATTGCGATGAAACGGTTCCTTATACAAGGGTGCATGAACACAAGCATTTTGCACCCTGGGAGGAGCATGACAAAACTGTTTACTTTAGAGAATTCAGTAAAGAAACAACTGAAAATGATATTCCCTATTACCCCAAACGGC
>JANOUJ010000302.1:0-2000 GCA_031416815.1 Chitinophagaceae bacterium | reverse complement strand
CAACGAAGTACAGCGTATTAAAGCAACCATCACCAAAATAAGCGATGGCAAAAAGTGGCTGATATTGATCGATGAGCTCTTTAAAGGAACAAACGTGCAGGATGCTATGAAATGCAGCAGCACGGTCATTGAAGGTTTTTTAAAGATGAGAAATTCCCTTTTCATACTCTCCACCCATTTATACGAGATAGGAGAAGAACTTAAGAAACATCCCAATATTGATTTTAAATATTTTGAAACATCGGTCATCAACGACCAGCTTCATTTTCCTTACCAGTTAAAAGATGGCATCAGCAACGACAGGCTGGGATACCTTATCCTGAAGAGAGAGGGCGTGGTGGAGATGCTGGAGAAGATGTGATAATAGCTGAAGATATTTTCCTTGCTGCACATTGCTGTCATCCCGAGGCACGAGGGAACCGCTGGGCAAGACAAACAATGAATAATGAAAATACCGGGCGGACATAATTATTACGTGTACATAGTTACCAACAAAAACAAAACTGTATTATACACAGGCATTACAAACGATTTATACAGAAGATTGCAGGAGCACAAAGAAAACTCCATACCATTTGGCCACCCGTCTTTTGCAGGTAGATACAATTCATACTTTTTGCTTTATTACGAAAGGTTTCAGCAAGTGGAAGATGCTATTGCAAGGGAGAAGGAAATAAAAGGATGGCGGAGAGAGAAGAAAGAACTCCTGATCAATTCGCTAAATCCCGATTGGAAATTTTTGAATGATGAAGTATAACCGTCAACAGGGCCGGCGGTTCCCTCGTGCCTCGGGATGACAGCTACGGTCGGCTGTTGAACAGGTATATAAGCTTAGGAAAAATTATAAAGCAGTATTTTTTATTATCTTACTTCACTAATAATTGACAATGAAAAGATCACTGCTGCTTATTACAGGATTTATAATTCTCCTTGCCACCGAAGTACTCCGTGTCTATTTCATCATGCCCTTTCCGGGCAGCCAGAAGAGCGATACGATACAAATTGCTTATTTCATCAGTAAATATATCTGGTGGTTCAGGGTATTGGGATTGATCTTGTTCGTGCCCCCCATGATCTATATTTTTCGCAACAGCCGCTGGTGGAGAAAAATACTGCTTGCATTTTTTGTTTTACTATATGCCACTATTTTTTATGCTTTCAATTTTAAATTCCTGGCAGATAAAATGTTTTATCAACCTAAAATTAAAATACTGGCAACGGTTGCAGCCAACAAAGTTGACAGTACAAAACTTGTTATTGGTGTAGTTATAAAAGGCGTAGCAAAAGCATATCCTATTGAACAAATCGGTTATCACCACCAGGTTGTTGATACCGTTGGTGGCGAACCGGTAATGGTTACCTATTGCACGGTTTGCAGAACAGGCCGTGTTTTCAGTCCTTTTGTGAATGGCAAGTTTGAAACTTTCCGTTTGGTTGGTATGGATCATTTTAACGCCATGTTTGAAGATGCCACTACAAAAAGCTGGTGGCGGCAGGCAACTGGTAACGCGATTGCTGGTAAGTTAAAAGGGACTGCACTAAAAGAAATCACATTGAACAAATGAGCCTGGGCGCATGGATAAGCAAATACCCGAACACAACCATCCTGCAACCCGATACTGTTTTTGCAAAACAATACAAAGGGCTTGAAGGATTTGATGAAGGAACCATTGCCAGCGGCCTCGAAAAAAGAGACAGCGCTTCCTGGCAATTTAAATCATGGGTAATAGGTGTAGAGAGAAACGGACAGGCAAAAGCTTACGACTGGAATGAACTGGTCAAGCAAAAGGTTATTAATGATACTTTTCAAAATACAGCATTGGTTTTAGTGTTGGAAAACGACAACCGTTCTTTTCATGTATGGAACAGGCAGGTGAACGATAAGCAACTTGAATTTACCTTTGAAGCTGCTGCGCAAACTTTAAAAGATACCACAACCAATTCTGTTTGGAATATGAATGGGGAATGTATTGAAGGTGCATTAAAAGGTAACCGCCTCT
>JANOUJ010000301.1:0-3383 GCA_031416815.1 Chitinophagaceae bacterium | reverse complement strand
CAACGCCCTATATTTTTAAAGGAAAAATTGTTTCACTGGTAAAAAAAGAGATCAACAAAAACCTTACCGCCAAAGTTGATTTTAAAGATGTTGATATTTCTTTCTTCAGGCGCTTTCCTAAAGTTAGTATTGGCCTGGATAGCCTGCAGGTAATTGGAACAGGTTATTTTGATGCAGATACTTTATTATCTGCAAAAAGACTGGATGCCACTGTAAATTTTATGAGCTTTATCAGGGGCGATAATATGAGCATCAATAATATTTTTCTTGTATCGCCACGCATTAATGCCATTGTAAGTAAAGATGGTTTGGCCAACTGGGATATTGTTAAAACAGCAGCTGAAAAGGAAAATACAGATACCACCGGTAGGCCGTTTAAACTTGAGCTGGATTACTATTCGATCGAGAACGGTTACATCAATTACATGGACGTACAAAGCAACATGAGTTTGGTTATCGATAATCTGAATCATTCCGGGAGCGGTGATTTTAACTCCGACCTGTTTACTTTACGAACAAGGAGTGATGCAAGCACCATATCATTTAACTATGGTCCCATTCCTTATTTGTCGAACGTTAAGTCAACGATAAACACAGATATACAGATCGATAACAAAAACGGAATTTACACTTTTGACAGTACGGATATTGTATTGAACCAGCTTAAAATCGTTGGTAAAGGTGTTATCAATAAATTAGAGAATGGTTACGGAATGGATATCAGTTTTAAATCACCTTCTACTGATTTTAAAAATATTTTGTCATTAATAACGCCTATCTACCAAAAAGAATTCAGTAAAGTTACCGCAACAGGCACAGCCATTTTTGAAGGGTTTGTAAAAGGAGTTTATGCAGATTCTGTTATGCCGGCTTATCACTTTGCTGCGGAGGTTAAAGACGGATCATTTAAATATACCGATCTGCCAAAGGGTGTGCAACAGATCAATTTTAAAGCGGTCGTTGATAATCCGGATGGAAAAACAGACAATGCAGTGGTAGATATTACAAACGGCCACCTGGCGATAGACAACGAGCCATTTGATTTCCGGTTGCTGGTTAAAAATCCGGTAAGCAATATGTTTATTGATGCAGCAGCAAAAGGCAAATTGGACCTGAGCCAGGTTGGTAATTATGTAAAGCTTGAAATAGGCACCAGCTTTGCCGGGCTGATGAATGCTGATGTAGCTGTAAAAGGAAATGTAAAAGAAATAGAGCAGCAGCAGTTCGATAAATTTTATGCCGCCGGCACTGTTGACGTTTACAATTTTAAATACATATCAGCCGATTATCCAACAGGCGTAACTTTAACCACCATGTATACTGTTTTTACGCCCACTAAAATTGATGTGTCAAACCTGAGCGGACAATACATGAATTCAAATTTTAATGGAGGCGGACAGATCAATAACCTGTTAAGCTATTTACTTAACGGGAAACCCTTGAGTGCCAACCTCACTGTTGATGCCGACAAGGTAAACCTGAATGACTGGATAGGCGTACCGGCAGAGGCAACAGCCAAAGGGACAACTGCAGCGCCTTTCGTGGTGCCTGCAAACCTGGATATTGTGTTGAATACAAAAGTGGATAACCTGAAATATGACAGGGTGGACATACAAAATTTATCGGGTGTGTTGCAGATAGAAGATGAAGCGGTTAAGTTGAACAATGTAAACGGCAATGCGCTGGATGGAACCATAAAAATAAACGGCTCTTACAGTACAAAAGAAAGTAAAACCAAACCGGCTATTGCCATGAGCTACGATGTGGCCCAGGTAGATATTCAAAAAACATTTTACGCTTTTAATACAGCACAAAAGCTCATGCCCATTGGTAAATTTTTGGCTGGTAAACTTACTTCTGTTTTATCAGCCACGGGAAAACTGGGCGATAATATGAGTATTGATATGACCACCATTGCGGGGAATGGAAATTTATTTTTGATTGAAGGGTTCCTAAGCAAGTTTGCACCACTTGATAAAATTGCTTCTGTATTGAATGTAAAACAGCTGCAGGAAATATCACTGAGAAATGTAAAAACATTTTTTGAATTTTCGAACGGGAAATTATTGGTAAAACCTTTTACCGTAAGACTTAAAGATATAGAAATGGAGATCGGTGGTTTGCAGGGTTTTGATCAATCCCTGAATTATGCCATCAACCTAAAACTGCCCAGGGCGCTTATGGGAACACAGGGAAACCAACTGGTGAATAACCTTATGAAATCTGTTAATGCTAAAGGTGTGCCATTGAAATTGGGCGAAACAGTAAATCTTAAGATGGCGATGGGAGGCACGTTAAAAAATCCATCTCTGAAAGTTGACCTGAAACAAAGCGGAGAAAAACTTGCTGATCAAATGAAGGAACAGGTAAAAGATTTTGCGCAGGCAAAAATCGACAGCGCCAAAAAAGCAGCACGGGATACACTTACATCTATTAAAAGGCAACTGCAAATTACTGCACTGGAAGAGTTGAAGAGAAAAATGCAGAATAAAAAAGATACCGTTGCGGTAAAAGATTCCACCCCAATAAAAAATAACGGCGATAAAACCAAAGAATCAATAAAAGGTTTGTTTGATAATTTATTGAAGAAGAAACCAAAGGATACTACCAATAAGCAATAAGCAAGTTTTAAAATCTTTGCGTAGCAAATGCGCTGATATCGATTGATGTTTTTTGATGCTTTATGATCTCAGTTACTAATTTACCGGTTCCTGTACCTTCGGAAATGCCCAGCATGGCATGCCCTCCGGCAATTGTAACATTGGCAAAGTTTTGAACTTTCCCAATGTAGGGTAATCCATCCGGTGTAACCGGCCTCAAACCATTCCATATTTTATCTGCGGGAGGAAAATCAATTTTAAGTCCTGGGTAAAAATTTCGGGCAGAATTATAAATGCCCTGCATCCGGTTTATTAAAACCTTATTGTTGATGCCGCTTAGTTCCATCGTGCCACCTATGCGGAGTTGATGCCCCCAGGGCGTTATAGCACACCTGCCATCAACAAGTATGGCCGGATATTTTATATTTTTTTCAACATGCTGATAAGTATGGCTGTATCCTTTACCCGGCTGCAATAATAATTTAATGCCCATCATCTTTGCAACAACGGGCAGCCAGCTTCCCGTTGCCAAAACAAGCTGCTCACAATCAAATTTTCCTTTGTCTGTAATCACTGATGAAATTCTATCGTTTGCTTTTTCAAAACCGGTAACCATTGTGTTAAGCTGAAAATGCACACCTTTCTTCTCTAAATTTTTTTTCAATGCAAGCATCATCTTTCCAGGATTAAAATGGCAATCATCTTTAAACAATACCGCACCGGCAACATCCAATTCCACATCGGGTTCTAATTGCTGAACAGCTTCTTTATTTAAGCGTTCTA
>JANOUJ010000300.1:0-2410 GCA_031416815.1 Chitinophagaceae bacterium | reverse complement strand
GGCTAAAAACTCAGGACGGAAATATTTTGTCATAATCTCCATCAACTTATTAGAACCCGGCATTTCGTTTTTGGCAAACTGCTCTGCAATCCACTCGCTGCCGATGTTGGAGGTAAAGATGATTAAAGCATTGGAGAAATCGCCTTCTTTGCCAAGCCTGTCGTGCATATGGCCTTCATCCAGTATTTGCAAAAAAGTATCAAAAACCGATGGATGTGCTTTTTCAATTTCATCAAACAATAATACAGAGTATGGTTTTTGCCTTATTTTATTTACCAGTACGCCGCCCTCTTCGTAACCCACATAGCCCGGAGGAGCTCCGTATAAAAGCGCAGCAGAATGTTCTTCTTTAAATTCCGACATGTCAAAACGGATCATTGCCTTTTCATCGTTAAAAAGAAACTCAGCCAATGATTTGGCCAATTCGGTTTTACCGGTACCTGTGGGTCCGAGTAAAAAGAACGAACCGATGGGCTGGCCTTTTTTATTTAATCCGCTACGGGATTCTAAAATTGCTTCCGACAGTGCTTTTACAGCGTGATCCTGGCCCACAACCCGTCTTTTAAGATAGGTTTCCATATTAAGGAGGCGTTCTTTTTCCTGAGCCTGAATTTTGCCCAGCGGTATGCCCGTTTTGTAAGAAATTACCGAAGCTATATCTTCCTTATTTACATCCTCTTTTTTAACATCGGCAAACACGGTAAGTTTTGTTAAGCTGTCGGTTAAGAAGCTGTCAAATTCTGCCGAGGTTTCAAATTTATCAGCCTGTGAAGCATCTTCCAGCTTACCCAGCAACACAGGGCTTATTTTTGCTTTAACCAAACCATTCAGCCATCGATACTCATTAAATAGCTCGTACTCCGGCAATTTGCTTTCGTTTGTTTTAAGGTCATTCAAATTAACCTTTAAGCCTTCCAGTTCAGTTTTATTGGTATCAACCATCAGTTTAATAGCCGCCATGGTCCTGTCCAGCAGGTCAATGGCCGCATCGGGTAATCTCCTGTCTTTAATATACCGTTTTGCCAATCTAACGCATTCGTTAACCGCATCTTTTTCTATTTTTAACTGGTGATGGTTTTCGAATTTTGGGGACAGGCATTGCAGCATTTTAATTGCTGAATCGGCATCGGGTTCGCCAACAGCCAATACTTCAAACCGGCGGGTAAAAGCCTGGTCGGGCTCAATATTTTTCCGGTATTCATCATTGGTTGTGGCACCAATTACAGTGATTTCGCCCCGGGCAAGTTCAGGTTTTAATAGGTTGGCTGCACCGCCTCCCATAGACCCTTTGCTATCAAGCAATATGTGTATCTCATCAATAAAAATGATGGCTTTGGAAAATTGCTTTACTTCTTTGATGATATTTTTAAGCCTGTCTTCAATTTCGCCTTTGTAGGAAGCACCGGCAATAAGGGCACCCAGGTCAAGCTCAAATAATAACGAATCCTGCAGTTGTACCGGCACTTTTTTATTTACAATGTCCATGGCCAGTCCATCAATAAGCGCCGTTTTACCCACGCCGGCTTCGCCGGTTATGATCACGTTGGGCTTGGTTCTCCGGCAAAGTATCTCCATCATCATACGGGTTTCTTTATCCCGTCCAATAATTGGATCTGTTTTATTCTCTCTTGCAAGCGCCGTACGCTCCACACAATATTTATATAGGGCGCCGGTTCCGGCTGGTGCGGTTCCATTTGCTTCGGGTTGTGCCACGGCCTGTTGAAAACTATCTTCTTTAAAATAAACTTCCAGTATTTCTTTTTCTTTAACCGGAAAAGTTTTTAACTGTTCGTTGGTAAAACCTACGCCGGGCTTGGATAGGGCACACAATACGCAAATGGGATTTATCTGATCAAGGCCCATTTTTATACGAACATTATCGGCTTCATCAAATACAAGTTTAACCCCGTCGTCGCCGGTAATTTTATCCTTTGCCTGGCCTACTTTGGGATATTCCTCCATCCTCACCTCGGCCCATTCCATAATATAGCCGGAGTCCTTACCGATAGAATCGAGGAAGTTTTTTAAACCAACCTCTTTATGTAACATGCTCCTGAGTAAATGTGCAGGATAGAAAAACTCATTGTGATATTCTTTAGCAAGCGATTGCGAAATTTCAATGGCCGTTTTAACCGACTCATTAAGCGAAAGTGTTGGCATAGAAAAATTTAATTGTCTTTTTAACAGAAACCTTTACAATTTAGCAAGAAAAAAGCTGAAATGCAAAGAAAAAGCACTTTGATATTAATATTTGTTTGAGAACTGAATTTAAGCAGCTTGTACTTTACCCGTTAAAAACGAAGCCATTTCAAAATAGAAAAATACACTTTATGTGCTTTTTTAAGAAAACAGATTGTATTTTGTGGTACAAGACTTACCTGTTTCAGCATGAATATCATTTATTATAAAA
>JANOUJ010000299.1:0-19995 GCA_031416815.1 Chitinophagaceae bacterium | reverse complement strand
CAACTGCTGTTGGCCTGCAAAATCTTACTACTCAACATAGTCGTGCAGAGGAGATCAAAAATAGAAAATTTGATGTCGTTATCTCAAGAGCGGTGGCTCCATTAAAAGATCTGTGGCATTGGAGCAAGCCGTTGATCCAAAAAAATAAAATTGCCCTTGCAGGTGTCCCAAACGGCCTTATTTGTTTAAAAGGCGGCGACCTGGCAAAAGAGATACATGAAAGCGGATGCAAACCCATGGTTTGGGAGATCGAGAAAATATACCCACACGAATTCTTTGTTGAAAAATACCTGATGTACATACCAATTAGGTAATGCCTATTACCACTTTGAGGTATTTTTAAAACAAATTAATAATCTCATTTTTGTAAAATGATCAATAATTCAGTTGCAATAGTTGAAGACAATCATGACATCCGGCAGGCCCTTGAGCAGATCATAGAATCTTCGGACGATTTTACCCTTTCCGGCTCATGCATTACGGGCGAAGAAGCACTTATAAAATTACCCCCGTTAAACCCCAAGGTTGTTTTAATGGATATTGGCCTTGGTGATGGCATGAATGGGATTGAAGTGGTGAGAGCATTAAAGGCAAGCAACCCGGATATATTATTTATGATGTGTACCATTTATGAGGAAGACGAAAAAATATTTGAAGCACTGCGTGCCGGCGCCAGCGGATATATTTTAAAAAAAACCCAACCAGCTAAATTATTGGAAGGCATTACTGAACTGATACAGGGAGGAGCGCCGATGAGCAGCCAGATTGCCAGTAAAGTTGTTGCTGCTTTTCAAAACAAACCTATTACAACAACTACCGGTGCATCAATGGAGGTACTTTCCAAAAGAGAGAATAAGATATTGGAGATGCTTTCTACCGGGCTGTTATACAAAGAAATTTCTGATAAATTACTTATTAGCACAGAAACAGTACGTAAACATGTATATCATATTTATGAGAAACTGCACGTTACCAATCGTGTTGAAGCGGTTAATAAATATTTTGGAAGATAAAGATCAGCCCGGCCTGAATATTAAACCTTCTTAAAACTATCGGTTTTTTTTATAAGAACTTCCAGAACCAAAGATCTGTTTGTGGTGTACTGCCGATTGGGAAATCGTGGGTGTAACCCGAATTCACAAATCCATATTTTTCGTAAAATTTTTGTGCCCGCATATTATGCTCCCATACACCAAGCCATACCATTTCGTACTTTTTTTCATTTGCAAATTCCAGGAAAAAATCCATCAGTTTTTGTGCAATGCCTTTTCCCTGAAACTCTTTAAGCACATAGATCCGTTTTAACTCCAATGCCTTCCATTTTTTTGTTTCAGGCAAATTATTGTAATCTTCTTTAAACATTAAATATGCACAAGGCACTCCATCTGCCTCTAAAAAGAAACAACATGTTTCTTCATCCTGCAATTCTTTGCTCAATTGCTCTTCGCTATAATGACGGTCTAAGAACTGCTGCATGTCGGTGTCGGTACAGGTTCCTGTAAATGTATCGTAAAAAGTTTTACGGGCTAAAACTGATAAAGTTGTGACATCATCAATACCTATCCTGCGAATAACGATTTGCATATGCTACGTATTTGGCTTTGCATTTAACGTTTACCTAGTCAGACGAGGTCGTCAGACCAGGTAGGTACTTACCAATTTAATTCAAGCCTATTGTTTTTCCTGTCCACATCGGCCATTCTTTTAGATGGATCGATCTCTGCGATCATTATGTCAGTTAACCGGCGTTTCATCTCCACAACATAAGTTGGGTGCGTCCATCTCCATGCTTCCAGTACTTCCCGCTTTTGTGCAGGCTGTTCAGTTGGTTTATTGCCAAACATTAAATTCAGCGGTATGTTAAACATTTCAGTGCTTCCATCTTTGTATGTTAGCTGCAGATCAATCGGCATAGGCATATGCCCAATTCTTTTTAAGCGGATCTTTGAAACTCCATTCTCTTCCCACAAACTGTCAATTTTATAATCAATAGTTTTGGTGGTATTTATCCAGTACTCTTTATACCAATCCAGCTGAATACCACTTACATCCTCTGCTACCCTCATCAGATCATTTGCATTGGGATGTTTGTAGCGCCATTTATTAAAGTACTCAACCAATATCTTATTTCTTACTTCAGCCCCAACTATATAACCAAGCTGTTCCATAAATACTTCGCCTTTTGAATAAGCGGCCGTGCTGTAACCAAAATTACTGTTGTAATGATCACTGTGTGTTGTCATAGGTTCTTCAAAACCACTTTTTGCCAGGGCAAAATAGCCGAAGTAACTCCCACTATGATCTTCAGGAGTAGTTTCAACGATCTCTTTTAAATTTTTATTATTTGGATTTTGTAACAACGCTTCCCTGAAACCCTGCAATGCAGATTTATTGTCGTAAAATTTCATAACAAGGTCTTCAGCATAACTGGTAAAACCTTCATCCATCCAGGCATACATGGCTTCATTGGTGCCTAGCATCATCTGGTACCAGCTGTGCAGCCACTCATGAAAAACAGTACCCAAACCCGGACCAACCAGTAATGTTGCCATCGGGTATTCCATTCCACCATCGCCACCCTGAATAAATGAATATTGTGGGTAAGGATATTTTCCAAAGTTTTTTTCAATGAAGGGTAATGTCTTTGCAGCAGCAGTAAGCACAAGTGCCCACGCCGAATCATTTTTCGGATCGTTCGCTTTATAATTATAAATAGAATGTAAAGTTGGGCCACCATTAGGCATTTTAAAGGTGAGATGTTTGTATTCGGGATCTGCAGTCCATACAAAATCGTGAATGTTTTGCCCCGTAAAACGCCAGCTCCTTTTTGCTTTATTGATTGGTTTCAATTCGGTACCTGGCGCATCATAGCCCCAGCCAATTTCATTGGCATTTACCAAAACGCCGGTTCCGCCAAGCTTGTACGATTTTTCTATGTTAATGGTAACATCAAAGTCGCCCCATACCCCATAAAATTCCCTGGCAACATAGGGCGTAGGATGCCAGCCTTCATAATCGTACTCACACATTTTTGGATACCACTGGCTCATACTATACCTTACTCCTGTTGTGGGATTATCCCTTCCGCTGCGGCGTATCTGCAATGGAACCTGTGCTTCAAATTCCATATCAAAAACAACTTTTGCTTTTGACGCAAGGGGTTTGGTAAGATTTACTTCCAGTATGGTTTCATGATATTTAAATGGCTGCGGTACACCATTCATCTTTAACGAAATTATTTTTTGGTATCCGATCTCGTCAGGCTTTAGGTTGAGGATGCGGTCCTTCACCCTTCCATCCCAATCGGGCCGGCCATTTACCAAAACCTTACCCAGTTCCCGGCTCCTGGCATCCATGCTGCTGTTGGGTTGAAAAGCATTAAAGTACAAGTGATAAAACACTTTGGTTAAAGCAACCGGTGAATTATTGCTGTATTCCAGTTTTTGTTTTCCGGTAAACCTGTTGGTATTTACATCCATGTCAATAACCATATTATACTTAACAGCCTGCTGCCAATAGTGGGCCGGACCCTGATTTGTTTGAGCCAAAGAAGTGATACCACAAATCGTCGCAAACACAAAAACAATTGATTTCTTCATGAAGTAAATTTTATAGCAGTAAAATTCGGTAAAAATGGCCTTATGGAAAACATAAAACTGATAAATGGTTATTGCATGCCTGCAACTACGATCACCAGCTCTCCCTTAACCGTTTTCGCATTAAAATGATCGTGCACTTCCTGTAAAGTTCCTCTTGCGTTCTCTTCAAATTTTTTGGTGAGCTCACGGCTTACGCAGCATTGTCTTTCTGCGCCAAAGTATTGTATGAATTCATTTAATGTTTTTACCAACCGCATGGGACTTTCATAAAAAACCATCGTTCTTTCTTCTGTTGCCAGTTTTTTCATCATGGTTTGCCTGCCTTTTTTAAGTGGCAGAAAACCTTCGAAACAAAAACTGTTGATGGGCAGTCCGCTGTTCACCAGCGCCGGTACAAATGCAGTAGCGCCGGGCAAACATTCGACGTTGATATTATTTTTGATGCATTCTCTTACCAATAAAAAAGCAGGATCACTGATGCCTGGTGTGCCTGCATCGGTAAGCAGCGCCATCGTTTTACCTGCAGCCAGTTGCTCTGTTAAATGTGTAAGTATCTTATGTTCGTTATGCTGATGATAAGGAGTTATAGGCTTTTGAACCTGGTAATGGTTTAACAGCACTGCAGAAGTACGGGTATCTTCTGCAAGGATCAGGTCAACCGATTTTAAAATATCAACTGCTCTGAAAGTGATATCTGCGAGGTTGCCGATGGGAGATGGGATGAGATAAAGCATACCCCGTGAACTTCGTTCGTTCCCTTGCAGGGAACCCCTGAAGGGGGAACCTGGAGTATTATTATTCTGAAATCGCTTATCACTCAAACTTTGATAATAAATTTATTAGTTGTACCTCTTATAGAGAAAGCCCCTTTAGGGGTTTGGGGTTACATGTATCTCATAAACTTCCATCACCGGGTTTGCCAGTAATTTTTTGGCAGCGTCTTCTGCAGTTGCAAAAGCTGCTTCTACGGTGTCAGCATTGATCTGCAGATCAATGTGTTTTCCTATCCTTACATCGGTCACATGATTCAATCCTAAATTCTGCAAGCCTCCCATTACTGCTTTGCCTTGTGGATCTAACAGGTCTTTTAGTGGCATAACCTTTATCTGAACAGTAAATATCATGATGGTTGTTGTTTGAAAAGCAAAGATAAAATAATGTACACGATAAACACGATGGGAACTGCCAGCCATTGAAAAATTAAAGCGGCGACTACAGCCACCGCCACTAAAATAAACTTAGACAGATTATTTTTAAGCGTAAAATCTTTAAACTTTAACGCCATTAACGGCAATGTAGAAACCATCAGCCAGCTGATTAAAACGATGACTGAATACAACACCCATTTGTTGGTGAGCCATTCATTTACATTTATAACACTGTTACCATAATGTAAAATGAGCGGAAACGATGCAATGAATAAACCGGCAGCCGGTATGGGCACTCCTTTAAATCCGTGAGATTGAGAATTGTCAATGTTAAACCTTGCCAACCGGTAAGCGCCTGCGCAGGCAACGATAAAAGCAGGTAGCAGCCAAAATATTGAAGTGTCTAGCCCGTTTTCCTCTTTAATAAAACTTACACGCAGCAGTTGGTATAAGATCACCGAAGGCGCCACACCAAAACTTACCACATCACTTAATGAATCCAGTTGTTTTCCCATTTCAGAAGTGGCCTTCATCAACCGGGCAACAAAACCATCTAAAAAATCTATTACAGCTGCGGCAAAAATGAAATACGCAGCAATAGATAATTTTTCAGGAACATTATAATGCGAACTCAAATCCTCTCCAACATAAATAGAAATGGTTTCTGTTTGCAAAGCAAAAACAATAGCAATGCAGCCTAAAAAGAGATTCAGTAATGTAAAGAGATTCGGAATTTGTCTGATCATCAGGAATTTCTATTTTTTCATGTAAGCTTCAATCTCCTCCACAGTGATCGGTATATTCTTCATCAGATCTTTATTCCCGTTTCTTGTTATCCAGAAATTATTCTCGATCCTGATGCCCATTTGTTCTTCTTCAATATAAATACCAGGCTCAATGGTAAAAACCATGCCGGCTTTTACAGGTTCAGTTCTTGTTCCCAAATCATGTACATCAATACCTAAATGATGAGAAATGCCATGATAAAGGTATTTACGGTAAGCCCTGTTTTCAGGATCTTCATTTTTTATATCCGATTTTTTCAACAACCCTATTTTTTGAAAAACAACGGTGGCTTCGTCGCCAATCTTTTCGGTGTAGTCAACAATGCTGATGCCCGGTTTTAAAATGCTTGCTGCATATTGATGTAGGTGTAAACAGGCATTATAAACTGTTTTTTGCCTGCGGCCGAATTTACCGTTGACGGGTACGGTACGGGTAAGATCTGCACAATAACAGCCATACTCAGCGCCGAAGTCCATCAGGATCAATTCTCCGTCTTTACACTCACGGCTGTTTTCAACATAATGCAGTGTGCGTGCCCTGTCGCCGCTGGCAATGATAGAACCATAGGCCGGCCCCGTAGCCCTTTGAGATAAAAATGAATGATATATTTCTGCTTCAATCTCATACTCCATGATGCCGGGCTTAATGATCTGCATCAGCCTTCTAAAAGTAATATCAGTAATATCAATTGCTTTTTGCATTACTTCAACCTCCAATGCGGATTTAACCCCACGCAGGTCTTTCATGATCCTGGCGCTCCGTTTATAATTATGCAACGGATAGCGTTGTTTCATCATTTCGGCATAACGATAATCCCGTACCGGCACAAAGTTAGCCTTGCGATCATTTTCGTTGCTGTTTAAATAGATGGTATCAGCTAAATGGACCCACGGTTGCATTAAAGCATCCAACACATCCAACCATATGATTGAGTTAATGCCCGAAATATCTGTTCCTTCTTTTGCCCTTAACCGGTGGCCATCCCATTTTTCTTTTAGTGCATTGGGCCGTACCAAAACCAACACTTCCCTGTATTTAGGATCGGGGTTATCCGGAAATAAGATCAGCATCGTATCTTCCTGTTCAATGCCGGTAAGCCAAAACAAATCTGAGTTTTGTTTAAACCGGTATAACTGATCGGCATTGGTCGGTAATTCATCATTGCTGTTAAAAATGGCAATGGAATTTTTTTCCATCTGCGCTACAAAACGTTTGCGGTTTTGAACGAAGATCTCTGGATTGAGTGGCAGATATTTCATGATTTTGGTTTATGCTGCAATATACATTTTAATGATATCTTTTTTTTTGTAAAAATGTTTGAGTTGATTTTAAAGGTGTGGTAATAATGCCCGTTAAAATAACTAAAAGCAGCACAAAATCATGTGCTTTAAAAGCCCCGCTTCATTATAAGATGGGTTTAGGTGAGGTAAACGATATCAATTTTTCTAAGTCATTATTTAAACTTATTTAATAAAGCAATTAAATAATTAGTATTTATGAATAATTAGCCTTTTTTAGCTTAGCTTTTTTAAATATACGTTGGTTTCTATACCTTTTTAAAAACACAATTGCCTAACTTTGCGGCAACGATTGCGTAACTTAAATAAACTTGCTATGTCTATTCAAACAACGATTGCTCCTCCTTTAGATGCATTGAAAAAACTGGGATTAAATTTAACAGAAAACGTGAATTACCAGCTTGGTCCGGATCAGTTAACTGAACAGGCTGTACAGCGGGGGGATGGGGTTTTAAATGATACCGGAGCCCTTTTAATTAACACCGGAAAATTCACCGGCCGCAGCCCTAAAGACAAATTCACAGTGAAGGATGCCCTTACCGAAAACGCTGTTCACTGGAATGATTTTAATATTCCTTTTGAAGAAAAAAACTTTTTTCAGTTAAAAGAAAAAATGCTTGCCCATTTAAGTGGAAAAGAACTCTGGGTTCGTGATTGCTACGCCTGTGCCGAAGAAACCTACAGGCTCCGCTTAAGGGTGATCAACGAAAATCCCTGGAGCAATTTATTTTGTTATAACATGTTTATTCGTCCCGAAGAAAAAGACCTGGAAAATTTTGAGCCGCACTGGCATGTGATACAGGCACCAGGTTTTAAAGCCGACCCTGCCCTTGATGGTACACGTGCCGAAAATTTTGCTGTCATTAGCTTTACACACAAAACCATTTTAATTGGTGGTACTGGCTATACCGGCGAAATGAAAAAAGGCATTTTTACCATGCTGAATTTTGTATTACCAACAAAAGCAGGTGTGTTAAGTATGCATTGCAGTGCCAACATGGGCGATGCAGGCGATACTGCTGTATTCTTTGGATTAAGCGGCACCGGTAAAACAACGCTAAGTGCCGACCCTAACCGTAAACTGATTGGCGATGATGAACATGGCTGGACCAAAGACAGTGTGTTTAATTTTGAAGGCGGTTGCTATGCAAAATGTATTGATCTGAGTGAAGAAAAAGAGCCGGAGATCTATCACGCCATCAGGCCAGGTGCATTGGTTGAGAATGTGACTTTTATAGAAGGCACTAATAAAATAGATTTCAGCAGTAAAAAGATTACAGAAAATACCAGGGTAAGCTATCCACTAACTTTTATCAGCAATGCGCTGGAGCCCTCTATCGGAAAAACACCTAAAAACCTTTTCTTTTTAACTTGTGATGCCTATGGCGTTTTACCTCCCATTAGCAAATTGACTGCAGGGCAGGCCATGTACCAGTTCATAAGCGGCTACACAGCAAAAGTTGCCGGTACAGAGGCCGGTGTTACCGAACCTAAATCTACTTTCAGTGCATGCTTTGGTGCACCTTTTTTACCATTACATCCTGCACAATATGCCGAAATGCTTGGTAAAAAAATGAACGATCACAATGTAAATGTGTGGATGATAAACACCGGCTGGAGCGGCGGTGCTTATGGCACCGGCAGCCGTATGAAACTGAGTTATACAAGAGCCATGATTACAGCTGCGCTGGAAGGAAAACTGGACAATGTGCCTTTTGAAGCTCATCCTGTATTTGGAATGATGATGCCTACCGAATGTGCTGGTGCACCAACAGAAATATTAAACCCACGCAATACCTGGGCTGATAAAGATGCTTATGATGCCATGGCAAAAAATCTTGCCGGGCAATTCGTCAAAAATTTTGAGAAATATGCAAGTGGCGCTAATGAAGAAATTTTAGCTGCAGCGCCAAAAGTTTAATAATACCTATAAGAACTAACTGCCTAAAAAAAGTCCCCTGAAATTTTCAGGGGACTTTTTTAATGATTTAATTTTCAGCCAAATTGCATCTCCGATATCTCCCCTTCCACGATCAACTTACCTGCGGTTTTAGCAACAATCTCTTCAACGGAAACACCCGGCGCTCTTTCTAATAATTTAAAACCATCAGCAGTAACGTCCAGCACAGCTAATTCAGTTACGATCTTTTTAATACATTTTTTACCTGTAAGTGGTAACGTGCAGGCTGGTAATAATTTGCTTTCACCTTTGGGATTTGTGTGCATCATGGCCACAATAATATTTTTTGCACTCGCCACCAGGTCCATAGCGCCACCCATACCCTTCACCATTTTACCCGGTATCTTCCAGTTGGCAATATCTCCGTTCTCACTCACTTCCATGGCACCTAATACGGTAAGGTCCACCTTTCCGGCACGTATCATTCCAAAACTCATGGCGCTGTCAAAAAAAGCTGAGCCGGGTAGTGTTGTAATGGTTTGTTTACCTGCGTTAATTAAATCTGCATCTTCTTTTCCCTCTTCAGGAAAAGGTCCCATGCCCAACAAACCATTTTCACTTTGCAACACTACATTAATCCCTGCAGGAATATAATTAGCGACCAGTGTTGGGATACCAATGCCCAGGTTAACATAATAACCGTCTTTCAGTTCCTTTGCAATACGTTGTGCTAATTGTTCTTTAGAAAGTGCCATATAAAACCCCCTGTGGGAACTTAAGTTTAAAGTTTATAATTTTTTTAATCAGCATTTAATAATGGCTAGATTGAAAATTGAATACTGTAATTAGTTACACACTCCCAGGTTCCCCCTTTCCTTCGGCTACCGCTCAGGACTGGCGGAGGGGGTTGTTTTTCTGGTTGTTCTTTGTTCAATTCTTTTTTGGTACGCTTTACCCTGAAAAATCCTATGTACATAAATTCCCGGTGTATGAATATGGTTTGGATCCAGTTCGCCTGGCTGCACCAGTTCTTCTACTTCTGCTATAGTTATCTTACCGGCCATCGCCATCAAAGGATTAAAATTGCGGGCGGTTTCTTTATAGATCAAATTGCCATCAGTATCACCTTTCCAGGCTTTAACAATGGCAAAATCTGAATCAAATGCATATTCAAGCAAATATTCCTTATCATTAAAAATTCTTGTCTCCTTTCCATAAGCTACTTCTGTACCAACACCAGCCGGTGTAAAAATGGCGGGCATGCCATAACCAGTAGCCATACATCTTGTAGCTAGTGTGCCCTGTGGTATCAGTTCAACTTCCAGTTCGCCGCTTAATAATTGCCTTTCAAACTCTGCATTTTCGCCAACGAACGACGAAATCATTTTCTTCACTTGCTTCTGCCCGAGCATCAGTCCAATGCCAAAGCCATCAACACCTGCATTATTTGAGATACAAGTGAGATTTTTTGAGCCGCTGGTCACCAAAGCAGCAATACTGTTTTCCGGAATACCGCACAAACCAAAACCGCCCAGCATAATAACTGCACCGTCTTTAATATCAGCCACTGCATCCGCAGCATTGGTGTATACTTTATTCATATTATTCGGCCTGAAGTAATTGCGGTTTAAACACTTTTTTTCGTTCTGCCTGGCTCACCATACTGTCAATTATTTTTTTAAATTCAACAGTATTTGTTTTGTAATAATTGTAACTGTTGTAAAAATCTGCCTTCGTTATCTTATGTATTGCAAATATTTTCTGTTGTAGTTCCAGGTTTTCGGCGGCCGCATTATTGGAAGAATATTTTTTAATAAATTCAGTTGTAAATACATCAGCCTTTATTACATCCCACAATACGGCCTGCATTTTTTCCGGATTTAAAACGCCGGCAGGAGCCTGGTCTTTATCTACGCATGAAACTAGCAAAAACAGGCTAACCAACAGGTTGCTCATCTTCATCATTTCAACTCATCTTTATATTTGGAAGCATTGGTTATATCCAGCCGCTGAAGCATTTCTGATGCCCTTGCTTTATCCTGCTGTGGCGCTTTTGCAAATATCTTTATCAATTCGGTGGCTTTTCCCTGGAAAAAAAACTGGCTGATCATTTTGTTGGGATTGTCATTGATGAAATTGCTTAGCAAGTTTAGTACGTTCATCACTTCTCCCCTCGCCGAATTCTCGTCTTCATATAATTTATCCATCCCAAGCCGGTAGTAATTATAATATACATCATGCATGATGGTGTAACGGCTATTCATCATATTTTCTACAAGCCAATAGCGGTTTCTTACACCGTCAAAAGCTTTCCACCCCGATATGCCCCTGCCATCCGGTGCATTGTTTACAATATTTTGTGCCTTTATAAAATACGGGTCGCCGCCTCTTGGCGAAAAAGAAGCATAGTCAAAAGCCAGTGTCATATATGCATAATAGGCAATGATGGCAGTTAAATTAGAGATCAGCGCATCAGAACCCGACACCCTGTTTTCATTGAATTCTAACAATTGAAATTCCGCATACTTAAAAATGATATTGTCATCTTTAAAATTGATAATGGGAGAAAGATAGGTGGTATTAAAAACCGGCCTCGCTGCTTGTACAGTAAGCGATGCATTATATACATTCAGGTCACCGGTTGACTGGAGGTTCAATAAAAAATTACATTCAACACGCTCATTAGGTGCAAAATTATCTGATGTCCATTTACGGGTATTGATAAATGTATTTAATGCTGTTTGCAGGGTGCGAAACACATTTTGATTTACATTATTGCCTACCATGTTACTCACAACAGTTACATTGGCTTTTAATTCCTGCGCTGCGGAAAATTTAAAGGCAAAAGCAAGAATGAACAGTAAATTAATTTTTCGCATAAAATTGTTGAATGATGGTATTTACAATATCTCTTGCAACTTCTTTTTTAGATTTCACACCAAAAGGGAACGTGTTTCCTGTTTTATCAAAAATAGTGATTTTGTTAGTATCATGCCCAAAACCTGCACCGGCATCCTGTAAAGAATTAAGAACGATCATGTCTGCATTTTTTGAATGCAGTTTTTGCAATGCGTTTTCTTTTTCATTATTGGTTTCCAGCGCAAAACCTACCAATACCTGGTTACCTGTTTTAAGATTTCCGAGGGTTTTTAAAATGTCTTTTGTTTTGGTTAATGGTACGGCAAGATCGTTCTCAGATTTCTTTATTTTTTCGTGGGCAACATGGGCCGGTGTATAATCGGCAACTGCAGCGCTCATAATGGCTATATCAACTTCTGGGAAAGTTTTTTCGCAGACAGCAAACATATCGGCTGCCGATGTAACATGAATGGTTTTGATGCCACCATTAACCTGCACATTGGATGGCCCCAGCACGAGGGTAACATCACCACCACGCTTTTTCATTTCTTCGGCAATGGCAATGCCCATTTTACCTGATGAGTGGTTGCCAATAAAGCGAACAGGGTCTATCTTTTCATAAGTAGGGCCGGCAGTTATCAAAATCTTTTTTCCACTCAACTCATTTTCATTTAAAAAAAAAACATGGAGCCAGTTTACAATTGATTCAGGTTCTGCCATCCTTCCCTCACCCACCAGCCCACTGGCCAGTTCACCAATCTCTACCGGAATGATGTGGTTGCCAAAAGTTTTTAAAGTAGCCAGGTTATTTTTTGTTGTGGCATGATGCCACATATCCTCATCCATAGCCGGTGCAACTACCACCGGGCATGTTGCCGAAAGGTAAACAGCCATCAATAAATTATCGCAAAGGCCGCTAGCCATTTTGGCCAATGTATTACAGCTAAGCGGGGCAATCAGCATAACATCCGCCCACCGACCAAGCATTACATGATTTGCCCAGGAATCGTTTTCAGTAAGGTCTGATAAGACAGGATTTTTAGAGAGCGTAGATAAAGAGAGGGGAGTTACAAAATCTTTTGCCGATGATGTCATTACAACCTTTACCTCGGCCCCGGCTTTAACCAGCAGACGGGTTAAAACTGCGGCCTTATAAGCTGCTATGCTGCCGGTAACGCCCAATAAGATCTTTTTGTTTTGCAACATAAAAAAGCCCCACAAAAGTTTTAATGATCGTGGGGTTAAAATTATGACTTCTTAACTAAATAAGATGCTAAATAATTGGTTCTGTTTAACTGAACAGATCTTCGTCGTTTCTACGGAAATAAACTTTATCCTCCATAAACTCCTGGGTAGCAAGTAAAGCCGGGTTTGGCATCCGCTCATAGGCTTTCGAAATTTCTATCTGCTCCTTGTTCTCATGAATTTCTTCCAGGCTGTCGGTATGGCTGGCAAATTCCTCCAGCTTGTTGTGCAGTTCTTCTTTTAAGGTAATATTTATCTGATTTGCTCTCTTTGCAATGATTGCAATAGATTCATACAGGTTACCAGTTTTTTCTTTGATGTCAGATAATTTTTTAGGTTCTACTACGCTGCTGGTGTTAGCGCTTAGCTGCCGTCTGAGTTTGCTCATATTTTATAGCTTTAATGTTATTTTTACTTTGGTTACTGAAGCCTTCTGCTTCTTTTAATAATTTGCTTTCAGGGTATCGGTCTACAAAATCCTGGTATTCGGTGATCACTTTTTCATAGCGTTCAATCTGCTTTTCCTCGTAACTCAGTTTTGCAAACTTATAATAGGCTTTTACCGTTTTCAACTTGTATTCCTCTCCTTTCGCTGATTCGGGATAGTTGTTGGTTAAATTGGTAAATGCAATTGCGGCAGCACGAAATTGTGACATGTCATAATACAATTCAGCAGCCCTAAATTCCTTTTGTTCCAGCTTTGCCCTGCTCTTATCAATAATTTCCGAAGCCTCTTTATTGCGTTCCGAACCCGGATGTGTATTGATAAAGGTCTGCATCATTCCCATCGCCTTAATCGTATTCACCTGCTCCAGTTCCAGCTTGGGCGATTGCATATAAAAACAATAAGAGCGCATAAAATCAACCTCTTCGGCCTTGGCACTGTTTGGAAAGACCTCTAAAAACCCTTTAAACAGGTTTTCAGCGTCAGCATACATTTTCATGTAGTAAAAACAGTAGGCATCCTTATAATACAGTTCTTCAAATTTAAGTGTGCCTTTAAAAACCGGGAAAAGCTCTTCATAAAGCTCCTGGGCCACTTTATACTTTCCTTTACTAAAATATTCATCAGCCATTTTTAATTTATACTCATAATCCTTGCTTTTAGTAACCTTATTGTATTTATTACAAGATGATACCAGAACCATTAAAAATGCTGAGGCCAAAAACAATTTAAATAATCTCATAAAGGACGCAAAATTAACGTAAATAACTCAAAAATGCTTTTAAATATCCGTTTCGGCAAAAAAGCAGCGTTAATGATTTGATAAAGAGGGCACTTGTACCAAAAAAGCAACCCCCCGATAACCGGGGGGCTGCTGTATAATAGCTTTGTCAGTTTATTATTGACACTTGATATCGACAGAATTTTTATCTCCTGCACCAACTTCGCAATTGGTATTGATCCTGTCTGCACTGATATTCTCTTTCTCGATCAGGTATATTTTGATGGTCTCCAAACGCTTCTGGCAATTGGCCTGAGACGCCTTTGAAGTTTCAGGATATCCATTGATTGTTATCATACAATTTGGATTTGCCTTCAGCTTAGCAGCAACTGTTGCCAGCATATTTCTGTTATCATTCGATAAGCCGCTGGTATTGCCTTTGTAAATTAGAGTTGGGTAATCGCAAGGGCAAACTGCAACCGGTGGAACTATCGGTGGAGGATTTTTACAACACTCAGGATCTGGGCATTTACCAACACCGTCAGCATTTACAGGTTGACACTCTGTAGGAGTGATCAATTGCTTATCCTTACAATCCGGCACACCATCACCATCTGTATCTCTTGTTACACCATGTGTATCAACAGGGCATCCTGCAGGTGTATTTGGCTCTCTGTCTAAATGATCACAAACACCATCACCATCTGCGTCGTTACAATCGTTCTTAGGTATTTTAACATTGCGGTGATTCCTCAACTCGTCATATGCGTAGTCCAATGGATTGATCCACCAAAGTGGCTCAACAGCCCTTCCACCGAGGTTTACATTTAAACCGATAGAAAGATAATTGTATGAATCAAAATCAGGAGTTAGAACCGCATCGCCTGTTGCGTGTTCCTGCCAACGCTGGCCGTCCAATAAATCAGTTTTCACAAAAGTGATCCTGTCTTCAATAGCCAGGTTTACTCTTTTACCCAATTTAAATGCAACGCCCACAATTGCGGTACCTGATGGTTTCAGGGTCTTATCGCCCAGGATCGGCCTCCTGTAATTTTCATTATCGCCATCTGTTTCGTAAGTCTTGTCCATACCTGCCTTCAGGTCTTTTAAAATATCTTTACGCTGCTTGTAATTTCCTGCACCATATTTGGCAAAAACATTATCAAACAATGCAGTATAATTATTACCTGCTGCATCCAAAGAGTTCACCTTTACCTGAAAGGCAGTTACGCCAATACCTGCACCGCCATACAATATAATTCCGGTTTTCTGCTTGTGAAAACGAATATTGTTCAAGGTAACAATTCCCTGTACACTAAGATCTTGCAATCTAGTTTGATAATTATAATATACTAAATCGGCACTTGGCCTTTCATTACCAGCGTTGTCGGTATTAACGGTACGGCCTGTGGTATAGGCGTTCTTTATGGCATCCGGGGCAAAATAACGCTTGCTGGGAGCAGCTATATTCCTGTTCCAGGCGGGATTCTTAAGAAAATTCTCTGAAGACAAATAATTCTGGCCCTGCCCTTTAGCATTTAAATATTGAACACGGACAGAGAATACATAGCCAAAAGCTTTACGTATATGTGCTTCAAAATTTGGAAAAGTGAAAGGAGTAACGGCTACATCACTGCTTATCGTGAACATACCGATCGAAGCGCCAATTTCCCACATATTACGTGGTTTTGCAGGGAAATTATACGATCCTTCCCAAAATTGATTTTGCTGGTTCATCCTCTTCTTGGATATAACAGAAGAGTCGTAGACACTTCCTGCTCCGCCAACCTGTGCACTTAGACCAGTTGAAAGCATCAAGAATAACATCCCCAATAAGAATTTGTAGTTTTTGCTTACCATAATTAGTTAATTAAGAAAATTTTCAATACGTATTTGTTAATATCACAGCAAAAATATCACTTACAGGCTAATTATCAAAGTAATTTTACTATTTAATTAACAATAGGTTTTTTTTTTACAATAATTCATTGGCAAGACACGGATATTAGTACTTTCGTTGCATTTAATGCAAAATACTTTGGCAGTGCTGCATACTGACCTATATTGCCGGTTTAATTTATGGACTTCATCGATAAAATAATAGGCCCCGAACTCAAACTATTCGAAAAAAAGTTTGCTGAGGCTGTTAAAAGTGAAACGCTTTTACTTGATACGATCATGAGATACATCATAAAGCGTAAGGGTAAACAGTTAAGGCCGATGTTTGTGCTGTTAAGTGCCAAGTTGCATGGGGAAATCAACGAAAGCACTTACCGTGCTGCTGCTTTGGTAGAATTATTACATACAGCTACGCTGGTACACGATGATGTTGTTGATGATTCGCTTGAACGGCGCAGTTTTTTTTCAATAAATGCTTTATGGAATAAAAAGATAGCCGTGCTGGTTGGCGATTATCTGCTTTCCAAAGGATTGTTACTGGCAACTTCCAATAATGATTTCAGGCATTTGCATATACTGTCAGATGCTGTAAAACAAATGAGCGAGGGTGAATTATTACAATTGCAAAAAACCCGGAAACTTAACCTGAATGAAAGTATCTATTTTGAGATCATCCGCAACAAAACGGCATCATTACTTTCCTCAGCCTGTGCTGTGGGGGCTTACAGCACCAGCAAAGATGAAGGCATTACGGAAGCCATGAAACTTTTTGGCGAAAAGGTAGGCATTGCTTTTCAAATAAAAGACGATCTGTTTGATTATGGAACAGCCGACATTGGCAAACCCACGGGCAATGATATAAAAGAAAAAAAATTAACCCTGCCACTGATCTATACTTTAAATAATATTGATGCGCCCCTGAGGAGAAAAATTATTTATATCATCAAAAATGAAAACAAAGACACAAAAAAAGTAAAGTTTGTGATTGATGCAGTGACAGGTGCAGGAGGTATAACATATGCATCTGAAAAAATGACGGCATACCGGGATGAAGCACTTGGCATTTTAAACAGTTTTCCCGAAAACCCTGTAAGAGAAGTGCTGGAAGCACTGGTGCGCTATACTACCGATAGGAAATACTAACATGAATAAAAGATGGAAAATATTACAAGCTGATGCAAGTAAAGCTGCTGTTTTACAGGAATCACTAAAGATAAACCATGCATTGTGCGATATACTGGTAAAGCGGGGCTTTGATAGCTTTGATAAAGCCAAACAATATTTCCGGCCTCAATTAAGTGACTTGCACGATCCCTGGTTGATGAAGGATATGGATAAAGCGATTCAGCGTATCCTTACGGCCTTCGAAAAAAAAGAAAAAATACTTGTTTTTGGCGATTATGATGTGGATGGTACCACTTCGGTAGCCTGTATGTATAAATTCCTCTCTAAAATTTATGACCCTGCATTGCTCGACTTCTATATTCCTCACCGATACCGGGAGGGGTATGGCGTAAGCAAAATGGGAATCGATTTTGCAAAAGAAAATAATTTTTCTTTGATCATTTCGCTGGACTGCGGTATTAAATCTGTTGAATTGATCTCTTATGCAAAAGATATTGGTATTGATTTTATCGTATGCGATCACCATTTGCCTGATGAAGAAATTCCGCCTGCAGTTGCCATCCTCAATCCAAAACAAAAAGATTGTAATTACCCATATAAAGAACTTTGCGGATGTGGTGTTGGTTTTAAGTTGATAACGGCATTGGCAACCGAACTTAATATTGATGAAGAACATTATTATTGTTACCTCGACTTAGTGGCAACAGCTATTGCAGCAGATATTGTGCCCATGACAGGAGAGAACAGGATACTTGCATTTTATGGACTGGAAAAAATCAATAGCAACCCGAACCCTGGTATAAAAGCGTTGATATTTTTAGGCGGCATTCAAAAAAAAATATCCATCAATAATGTGGTTTTTGTAATTGCCCCAAGGGTGAATGCAGCCGGCCGCATGGATGACGCAAAAAAAGCTGTGCAGTTATTCATTGAAGATGAGTACAACAAAGCTCTGGAATTTGCCGAAATGCTGCACAGTGATAATACTGACCGCAAAGAGGCCGACAGTAGCATTACCGCCGAAGCTTTGGAAATAATTAATGAAGATGTAAAACTGCAAAATAAAAAAACTACTGTTGTTTTTAAAGATCACTGGCATAAAGGTGTGGTGGGTATTGTAGCAAGCAGGCTCATTGAAACTTATTTTCGGCCAACCGTTGTGCTTACTGAAAGCAGCGGCATAGCAACCGGTAGTGCGAGGAGTGTACCGGGGTTTAACCTGTATGAAGCGATACATGGGTGCCGTGAATATCTCCTGGGCTATGGCGGCCATTTTGCAGCAGCAGGACTTTCGCTGCTGCCCGAAAATGTAGAAGCCTTTACCAATAAATTTGAAGAAATAGTTGCCGCTACTATCCCTGAACACTTGTTAATCCCGGAAATTATTATTGATACTGAAATTTCCTTTGCCGGTCTCACACAAAACTTTTACAACATTATTTTCCAGATGGAACCCTTCGGCCCCGAAAATATGCGGCCAGTCTTTATTGCAAGAAATGTAAAGGATACCGGGTACTCAAAAATTGTAAAAGAACAGCATATCCGTTTTGTAGTGAAGCAGGATACACTTTCTTTTACGGGGATTGGCTTCTGCCTTGCTGAAAAATTTGAACTGCTGAAAAACCCTGTTGATATCGTTTTTACTGTAGATGAAAATGAATGGAACGGCAATGTGAGTTTACAGCTAAAAGTGATCGATTTACGCAGCAGCGAATCATGAAATTTCTATCTTACATAAAATATTTCTACTTCCTGCTAATTAATTGGAATGCCGGGATAGCCCTGTATATGATCAGGCAGGAAATCAAGGGCGAAAAAAAACATGGTATCAATACCACCGGTGCCGATGAATTGTTTAAACTTGAAAAACAGGGTATCGACATTTCACATGCCACCATCTATATGCCGGTGAGCTATGCCTTACTTGATGAAGCTTTTGAACAGCTGAAAATAAAATCTCCAACTCATTTTCTTGATATAGGTTGCGGCAAAGGCCGTGCATTGTGTCTGGCTGCCCATCAGGGTTTTAAAAAGGTAACAGGTTTGGATTTCGCAAAAGATCTATGCGAAACAGCAAAAGAAAATCTTGCAACAACCAAACAAAAGTTTCCGTCCCTGGAATACAAAGTCATCAATAACGATGCTTTTTATTTTGAGATACCCGATGATGTGGATTGCATTTTTTTCTTTAACCCCTTTGATGAAATTATTATGAGTGCAGTGGTTAATAATATTTTCAGCAGCTTACAAAACAACCCACGCAATATCAAGGTCATTTATGTAAACCCCATGCATAAAGAACTATTTCTAAAAGCAGGATATACCGAAACCTGGCACAGTAAAAAGATGAAATACATCGAAGCAGTTATCCTTGAAAATCGTTAAGGTGTCAGGCCACTACGAATGGCCTTACATACAAAGAGCATTTAGAAATACTAAATGCTCTTATAATAAAAATATTCTTTAGTGGCCAGACACCTAACTCATCAACTCCACACTCCTGTTTATAAAACTTGTTAAACTGTTTCCTTTTAATAATCCCTGTGATAACAAAGCCAGATCAGCTAAATTATGCACCAGTTTTTCCTGTTTTTCTTTTTCAGCCTCTGCCAACACTGTTTTATAAATAGTATGGTTACCATTCACAGTCAGCGTAACCTCATCGGGCATGTTTGCATAAAATGCTCCCATACCACCCTGCATGGCCGCCATGTCTTTCATCCGGCGCATAAATTCAGGCCTGGTAGCAACAACCGGTGGTGCATCAGCACTTAAACCTTTTACTTCAACCGAAACATTTATTTCTGGATTCTTAACTGAAAAAAGCCCTTTTAGTTTTTCTTCATCATCCTTACTCAAAACACTATCACCTCCCTCCTGCTTATCGATTAAATTATCAACGATATCGCTGTCAACCCGTACAAACTGTACGTTCTCCCATTTCATTTCCATCTGGTTTAAAAAACCATT
>JANOUJ010000298.1:0-7079 GCA_031416815.1 Chitinophagaceae bacterium | reverse complement strand
AAGATGTTTGTGTTTTATCTTTTAAAATTTTCAGCCTGCCTTCTTTTAATGCGCTTACCATGGGAGCATGTTTGTCTAATACTTCAAACAAACCGGCAAAGCCCGGTAATTGTACACCGTACACATCGCCGCTGAAAATTTTTTGTTCGGGTGTTAAGATTTCTAAAGTCATACCTCTGTCTCCGCCGCGGCGGAGAACTTGGTTTATTGGGTAATAATTAATTTCAAATAGTCTTCAATTTATTCGCTTCGGTAACACTTCGGCTTCGCTCAGTGCCCAGCATTGATATTCCGTACAAGAGTGCGACGCCAATGAAGTCAAATAGTAATTCAAAAGACGGGCCCAAAAAAAACTCGC
This sequence comes from Chitinophagaceae bacterium, assembly GCA_031416815.1. GTDB lineage: Bacteria > Bacteroidota > Bacteroidia > Chitinophagales > Chitinophagaceae > Ferruginibacter. Next base: position 6,721 of record JANOUJ010000298.1, on the reverse strand, counting down.
ACTAATAAATTAAGAACTGGTATTTCAAACTGATGCTGTAACAATCTTAGTTCCTCCGCCGCGGCGGGGACAGGGGGCTACGCTTTCGCCGCTTCCATCAATTTCTTACCTTTTTCAATCGCATCTTCCAAAGTACCTACCAGGTTGAATGCTGCCTCAGGATACTCATCCACTTCACCATCCATGATCGAGTTGAAACCACGGATCGTATCTTCGATAGGCACCAACACACCTTTTAAACCGGTGAACTGCTCGGCCACAAAGAAAGGCTGACTTAAGAAACGTTGTACTTTACGTGCACGGGATACAACCAGTTTATCTTCATCACTCAGTTCATCCAAACCAAGGATGGCAATGATATCCTGTAATTCTTTATAGCGCTGCAAAATTAATTTTACGCGGTTTGCTGTGTTATAATGTTCGTCACCAACGATCAATGGAGTAAGAATACGTGAAGTACTATCCAAAGGATCAACCGCAGGATAAATACCCAGATCGGCGATCTTACGACTCAATACTGTAGTGGCATCCAAGTGAGCAAAAGTTGTTGCCGGAGCCGGATCGGTCAGATCATCCGCAGGTACATATACCGCCTGTACAGAAGTGATTGAACCATTTTTAGTTGAAGTAATTCTTTCCTGCATCAATCCCATTTCTGTTGCCAATGTTGGTTGGTAACCTACCGCAGATGGCATACGGCCTAACAAAGCCGATACCTCAGAACCTGCCTGTGTAAAACGGAAGATATTATCAACGAAGAATAAGATATCCTTTCCTTGCCCGGTACCATCTCCATCACGGAAATATTCCGCAATCGTCAAACCGCTCAAAGCCACACGAGCCCTTGCTCCCGGTGGTTCGTTCATTTGTCCAAAAACAAAAGTTGCTTTTGACTCTTTCAGGTCTTCCATATTTACTGAACTCAAATCCCATCCACCTTCTTCCATACTGTGCTTGAACTTTTCGCCGTAATTCATGATACCTGCTTCGATCATCTCTCTCATCAGATCATTTCCTTCACGGGTTCTTTCTCCCACACCGGCAAATACCGATACACCACTATATGCTTTCGCAATATTGTTGATCAACTCCTGAATTAATACGGTTTTACCCACACCTGCTCCACCAAACAAACCGATCTTACCACCTTTTGCATAAGGCTCGATCAGGTCAATTACTTTAATACCGGTATACAGAATTTCGTTAGCTGTACTCAGGTTTTCGAATAATGGCGGCTTGGCGTGAATAGGACGGCCACCTTCTTTGCTAACCTGTGGCAAACCATCAATAGCGTCGCCAGTAACATTAAATAAACGGCCTTTAATAGCATCGCCAACAGGCATTGCAATTGGTTTACCGGTATCAGTTACAACAGTACCACGAACAAGGCCTTCCGTTCCGTCCATCGCAATGGTACGAACACTGTCTTCACCAAGGTGTTGTTGTACTTCAAGCACCAAAGTATCGCCGTTTTCACGTTTCAACTCCAATGCATTTAATATTTCGGGAAGTTTGCTATCGCTGTCAAACTGAACGTCAACCACAGCGCCGATGATTGATTTTATTTTACCGGTATTAGCCATATAAAAGAGGTTTAATTTTCGAGCCGCAAAGGTAAGGGTTGAGGGTTGGAATTAAAAATTTCAACAGATTTTTTTGGGGGCGAGCTTTAAAGCCCTGATTTGACTGTAGTGGCGACGCTCCGTTCAAGGGGAGAATTACTATTGGGCTTACATCAAATCATAGATATATTATAAAATACTGTTTTTATCATTTACAGCATTTTAAATGCTAATGCAGCCAAAACACCTCCAATTATGGGAGCCACAACCGGTATCCAGCTATATCCCCAATTACTATCTCGTTTTCCTTTTATAGGAAGTATAAAATGCATTATCCTTGGCCCCATATCCCTGGCGGGGTTAATGGCGTAGCCGGTTGGACCTCCAAGGCTTAAGCCTATACCTAAAACCAGCAAGGCCACGGGCAAAGCATCTAATGCTCCCAACTTAACATCGCCACCTGCAATAAATAAAATACCAAACACCAGCACAAATGTGCCAATGATCTCAGAAGCTACATTATAGAAAGTATTTTTTATGGCCGGGCTGTTACAAAATACGCCCAGCTTGGCATTGGCATCTGTAGTTGCATCAAAATGTTTTTTGTACGCTACCCAAACTAAAAATGCACCGATCATAGCGCCGGCAAACTGGCTGGCAATGTATACGGGTACAAGTGCCCAATCAAATTTATCAGCAACGGCAAAAGCAATAGTTACTGCGGGGTTTAAATGTGCCCCACTTTGTGAAGCAGCAATATAAACACCTACAAAAACAGCAATGCACCATCCGAATGAGATAACGATCCAGCCACCATTGTTACCGTTTGTTTTTTGTAAAGCAACATTGGCCACCACGCCATTGCCCAATAAAATTAAAAAGGCAGTTCCGATAAATTCAAAAAGGTAATTGTTCATAAGCAGTTTTTGAAATGGTAAAATAGAAAAGATTTTTTGAATTTTCCTATCATTTATCATCAGCCCACGCAACAGCAGATCTTACTGCACGCAGCCATCCTCTTTTTAATGCTGCCTGTTCATCGTGTGGCATTGTAGATTCAAAGCTGGTATCTGCCTGCCATTGCTTTTGTATCTCTTCAATATTTTTCCAATAGCCCACTGCCAGGCCGGCAAGGTAGGCTGCACCAAGCGCCGTAGTTTCTGTTATTACCGGCCGCACCACTTTGGAATTTAAAATATCTGCCTGGAACTGCATCAATGAATTATTCGCTGTTGCGCCACCATCAACCCGTAATTCTTTTATAGAAATTCCTGAATCTGCTTCCATAGCTTTCAGCACATCCATCGTTTGATAAGCGATGCTTTCAACCGAAGCCCGGGCAATGTGTGCAGCAGTTGTACCTCTTGTTATACCAACCATGGTTCCCTTTGCATATTGGTTCCAATGCGGTGCACCCAAGCCGGCAAAAGCGGGGACCACATACACACCATCAGCAGTATCAACAGATGCTGCAAGTGTTTCCACTTCTTTTGAATTTTTAATGATCCCCAATCCATCTCTTAACCATTGCACTACGGCGCCTGCAATAAAAACACTTCCTTCCAAAGCATAGTTAGTAATGCCGTTTACTTTCCAGGCGACGGTTGTCAGCAAATTGTTGTTAGAGATTACGGGTTGCTCACCGGTATTCATCAGCATAAAACAACCGGTACCGTAGGTATTTTTAACCATGCCGGGCTGTGTACACATTTGCCCGAACAATGCAGCTTGTTGATCGCCTGCAATACCAGCAATGGGAATATTATGTGATGTTAAGATGTTTTGTGTGGTACCATACACTTCGCTGCTGCTGCGTATTTGCGGCAACATGTTGCCGGGTATGTCGAATATTTTTTCAAGCTCACCATCCCATTGCAGCGTATGTATATTACACAGCATGGTACGTGATGCGTTGGATACGTCGGTTACATGAATTTGTCCCTTGGTCAAATTCCAGACCAGCCAGCTATCAATCGTACCAAAACACAATTCACCTTTTGTTGCTTTCGCCCTGGCACCTTCTACATTGTCTAAAATCCATTTTACTTTACTGGCCGAGAAATAAGCATCAACGATCAATCCTGTTTTTTCCTGTATCATTTTATCCAATCCTTTTGCACGCAGTTCATCACAAAAAGCCGCTGTTCTCCTATCCTGCCAAACAATGGCATTGTAAATGGGTTTGCCGGTTGCACGTTCCCAAACAACGGTCGTTTCTCTTTGGTTTGTAATACCGATCGCTGCAATATTTTCAGGAGATAAACCAGCCATTGTAATGGCTTCTGCTGCCACCCCCAATTGTGTGCTCCATATTTCATTGGCATCATGCTCTACCCAGCCGGGCTGCGGAAAAATTTGCGTGAATTCTTTTTGTGCCGTACTGATGATACTCCCTTTTTGATCAAAAACTATTGCACGGGAACTGGTGGTGCCCTGATCAAGCGCTAAAATATATTGAGCCATGAAAAATGATTTGCATTCAAGATAATTTTAATTTTTTAAAGAGGTGTCACCTTTTTGAAAGGTGACACCTCTTGCCGGCTAACTGCTGAAATGCAGACAATAAAAAAGCTGCAGGTTTTATCCTGCAGCTCAATAATATTAATTAGAAAATGTTACCCCCTTCCTCTCTTTCTTTTTCTATCATCATCATTTCCTCCTCTTCTTTGTATCGTAGTATTTGTTCTTACCCTTGTATTGCCTCTTGGCCCGGTAACACGGGTTCTTGTACGGGTAACTTTATAATTATTTCGGGCCACTGTTGTTCTGGTTCTTACAACAGTAGAGCTTGCCCTGAATGGTGTGTAAACCCTGTGTGCCACTACAGCCCGGTGTGTGCGTACTACCGCAAAATGGCGGTGATAATGCAAACGTCTTGGATGAAATACATGCCAACCCAACGGGCGCCATGGCCTCCACCAGCCTGGGTAATGCCTGTACCGCCATGGAGAAACCCAGGGTACATATGCGGGGCGATACACAAAACGAACTGATGGCCAATAGAAAACATTTACTACAATACGGCTAGCCTCGGTGTAAACAAAAGAGGGTCCGCTGCCTTTGCCTTCATTATCGCTTTCTACTTCATCGCCTTCATCAGAGGCTTCTACAATTACCTGTTCGCCATAAATTTCTTCATCGCCAATAATTTGAAGCATTGCTGTGGTGTCCCCGGTTTTTTCAAGTTCTATAACAGCAATATCCTGGTTCTCTGTTTCAGATATGGCAACACGCAATATAAAAGCATGAACATCTTTATCAGCTTTGTCAATCACTTTTATATAATCAATCTCTCCATCGCCATTCAGGTCGAGGTTATTTACATTTTTGTTTTCGGTGTTGATCAGTTTTTCAAATTCTTCAATGGAAGATGATTGTTTGAACATTTCCAGGGCGCCCTGCAAGCTGAAGTTATCGCCGGGCAGTCCCGTAGAATCTGTTTGTGCTTTGATGCTTACTGTGGTAGCGGCAAAGCATACCATAAGTAAAAAAAGTTGTTTTAAATTTTGCATGTTGAAGGTTTTTAGTTTGTGTAAGACGATGTTAATCTTTCAAGGTTTAGTTACCTGTATTTTTTTTTGTCTGTCTCACCGACACTTTTATAAGTGAACTTTTTAAAAAATGCATATATTTGCAACATTGTAGCAAAAAGTGAATCTTGTTTAAACCAATCATCATACAAAAGATTGTCTCTGCCTTTATGGTGGTTGTATTTGCTTTTAGCATTACACCTACCATTGTTTTTCATAACTGGCTGTCAGATCATACTGATACTGTAAGAAAATCAAATGAAACAAAAGGTGAGCAACTTGGTAAGCAAACGTTCAATTGCAACTGCGATCATATTGTTGCAGCATCACCTTTTACGGAACCTGCCAAAGCAATCATTACCTGTTCCTCTCTACCACTTTCATCTGTTAAGGTTGATCTGCAGGTTAATTTTATTTCTTCTCAACATTTTCTTTATTCCCTCCGTGGGCCACCAACTGTTTAATATTTTATTCTTAACCGGTAAGTGTGTTTCATTTTACAAGTTGAAACGAGCACTGGCCGAAATTGAACATTTATTAAACCAGTTTTTATGCGTAGTATCACAATCATATCGTTTTCGTTACTTATCATTTTAATAAGCAGCACCAATTCTTTTTCAAAAGGCAGTTCATTTAATGAGCTTTTAAAAAAATACATTCCGGTAAACGGCACTTTTTCCGGTAAAATAACCGATGCTAAAACCGGCGCTCCTATTGAAGGAGCCAGTGTTTATATTTCTGATATCAGGTCGGGCACATCCACCAATTCATCAGGAGGATTCGTCATTAATAATATTCCGCAAGGCATTCATTTAGTGGAGATATCGCATGTTGGCTACAGCAATATCATAGAGCACATCGAAATAAAGAACGACATTAAAAAAGATTTTGCTCTCACAGAATCTATCATTGAAAACAATGCGGTGGTGGTAACCGGAGTAACAGGCGCCACCCAATTAAAAAAAGTTCCGTTTGCAGTAAGTGTTATGCGTAAGGAAGATTTTTTCAGAAATACTTCTTCCAATATTATTGAATCGCTAACAAAAATTGGTGGCGTATCAACTCTGGCAACCGGTCCGGCCATTTCTAAACCGGTGATACGTGGCCTGAGTTATAACCGGGTACTCACCATCAATGATGGCGTACGGCAGGAAGGCCAGCAGTGGGGCGATGAGCACGGCATTGAAATAGATGAAGCCAGTGTAAACAAAATTGAATTACTGAAAGGCCCGGCATCTATCATTTACGGCAGCGATGCCATGGCTGGTGTTGTAAATATTATAACCAATGTGCCGGTTCCGGTAAACACCATAAAAGCCAATCTCTCCAGTAACTATCAAACCAATAACAACCTCAGCACCATCAATCTTAATATAGGTGGAAATAAAAACGGTTTTAACTGGAACATATATACATCCAACAAAGCTGCCGGCGATTATAAAAATAAATATGACGGCCGGGTGTTTAATTCAAAGTTTACCGAGAATAATATTGGCGGCTATGCCGGCTTCAACGGCAAATGGGGCTTCAGCCATTTACTGTTAAGCAGTTTTAATTTAAGAGCCGGGTTGATAGAAGGTGAAAGAGACAGCGCCGGTTATTTTATAAAAAATCTTGCAGGAGGAATAA
>JANOUJ010000297.1:0-2182 GCA_031416815.1 Chitinophagaceae bacterium | reverse complement strand
CACAATTCCAGGGTGGTGCCTTTATAGCACAACATGGATCATGGAACCGCTCTGTATTGTCTGGTTATAAAGTGGTGTATGTTCCTTTCAGCAATGGAAAGCCCAGTGGCAGGCCAATAGATTTTTTAACCGGCTTTGTGGCCGATCTTGATGCCAGTAAAGTGTATGGAAGGCCTGTGGGCGTTGTTGTATTGCCTGATGGATCATTACTGGTTACAGATGATGCTGGCAATACCATCTGGCGTGTAGCTGCAGAAAAATAATAACTATCAGCATTAAAAAATGGAGTACGATACTTCCATGGAAAGACAGTAGAAAAATTTACAAGTTGCGTTGTTCCGAAAACATCCCTCAAGCCAAATCATGAAAAAAATCCTGAGTTTATATGTATTGATCTCGATGGTGCTGTTATCCTTCACCGGCCGGTCTCTAACTATCGTGCCACAACTTATTGATCCTAATGATACAGCGATCATCATTACACAAAAATGGAAATTACCTGCAGTCTTAAAGGAAATATCAGGCATTGCCTATATTGATGAAAACCGCCTGGCCTGCATACAGGATGAAAAAGGCATTTTGTTTATTTACAATCTTGTTTACGACAGCATTGAAAAACAAATTCCCTTTGCCGGCAACTTCGACTTTGAAGGCATTGCGCTTGCAGGTAAAACGATGTATGCCATCCGTTCAAATGGAATTTTATATAGCATTGAAAATTATAACAGCAATAAACCAACAGTGACAGAAATAAAAAACTGGCTTACTGTAAGGCAAAATGTAGAGGGCCTTTGTTACGACCAGAAACATAACCGCTTACTGATTGCCATTAAAGGCACAGACCCTGTTGGAATAGATTACAAAGGCATTTATGAGTATAACCTCCGTACCCGTAAGCTTAATAGAACGCCTGTATTAAAAATAAAATTTAACGATCCCATCTGGAATAATACAGCGATCAAAATGCAACCTTCCGACCTGGCCATTGATCCCTTAAGCGGAGATGTATATATTCTGGATGGAAAAACGCCGTCGATACTCGTCATGTCTCCAAACGGCATACACAAAAAATTATATTATCTGGATGCCGGGGAATTTGGACAGCCCGAAGGCATTAGTTTTTCAAAAACAGGTCAGTTGTTTATCTGCAATGAAGGAAGCTTATTGGAAAGAAGTAATATTATAGAGTTCGTCATTAACAGTTCGCTGCCACAGCTTAAGTGATCATCTAAATAAAGATATTTCCGGCATCGGTTTGGCCTACCTCTACATAAAAAAAACTGGATGCCCTCTTCAGTCATCAAATCGCACTGGTACCTGCAGGACGTGGAGACACTGGTAATAACATTTGTGTCTGGCAAAGTTTATGAATATTTCAATGTTAGTAAAACAGCGTATGAAGCATTCAGGAGTGCATATTCTAAAGGAATCCATTTTAATAAATACATAAAGCCCTGCCATCCTTTTAAGGAGATACTGAGCTAAATCATGAGATGGTTTACCGATCCGGCAATGCAGCTTCACCTAAACTTGGCACAAATTTAGTTCGCTCAAAATGGCTGAGGAACTACAGTTGTAATAACATTATTCTCTATTATGGAAATTCAAAGCTGGGTAATACAGATGCAACAGTTGTTTACATTGGCCATACCGGTTGCCTGTATTTCCTGGACAATAACACACGAAGAAGTATTTAAAGAACCCAGGCAATTTTGTGTTCAGTGCAGTAAAGAATCAAAATCGTTTTTAAAAAGAAAATTCTTTTACCTCTTTACCTGCGAATATTGTTTTAGTCATTATATAAGTATACTGATGGTGTGGATGACCGGTTTTCACTTGATATTCGGCGATTGGAGAGGTTATATAATAGCAGGTTTTTCACTGGTCTGGATTGCAAATATGTATATGGCTATTTTCTCGCTGTTAAGGTTTGGAATAAAAAAAGAGAAAATTGATATCACGTTTAAAGAAAAATTATTACAAAACAACGAAGAAAGAGAAAACGAGTAAAAATAAAAACCTAAACATCGGTTTCTAACGCTGATTATTAAATCTTTTTATGGCAAAGTAGCTGATGAAGCGTAACTAAAAACAAGGTCAACGAAAATAAAATTTCAACAATCCTAAAAACATTCTTTTGGAAACTATAACAGACATAACCCAATTAACCAGGAAAAAAATA
>JANOUJ010000296.1:0-3417 GCA_031416815.1 Chitinophagaceae bacterium | reverse complement strand
TCGCCAAAAATTTTGCGGCCTTTTGCGGCGGGCCTGGAATAAATTAATTCAATAGATCCAACGCCAAACTCCTGTTTCACGGTTTGTGTTGGTGATGCCGCAGGCATTTTCACCTGTGCAGTGCTAAGTAACGCAAAAGCTGCAAGGGACATGGCCGACAAAAATATTTTTTTCATATAAAAATTTTGCACACAAGGTACATAAATCCATATCATGAAAAGAGCGTGGGGAGTTTGAATACAGATCAGAATTGAAGCTTAACGCTGGCTGAGGTTTTCTTGCCTTTTTTTACTTTCCACTGCGGGCCTTCTAAGATCAGTCTCTTTGCGGCTTCGTCATATTCGGTACCCAGCGATTTGTTTACCCTTATATTGGAGATGGTTCCGTTTGACTTTACATCAAAAGTTAATTCCACTTCGCCATGTATATCGCCTTTTAAACCCGATTCAGGAATATCCAGGTTGTTAGCTACATAAGTGTTGTACTTGTCCCAGCCATCTGCCGGCTCTACATTTACAACAGAATTTTTTAAAAGTGTAGCCCTGCGTGAACGAGTGTTGGTGCTGATATCATTACTCCTGATGACTGTTCTCTCTTTAAGTGCTATTTCATCTTCGTTTAAAATAATTTTTGTTTGTGCCTGGTTACTGCGCAGTGCAAATGTTTTTGGCATGTAACCCACAGACTTTACTTCTACCTGTAAAATGCTATCGGTTGAAACCAGCCGCACGATTCCTTTAGCATCGGCATAAGTTCCAAAATTTTCTTTTTTGATAGAAATATTGGTGAAGGGTAGTGGTGTATTATCCGGAGCTACAATCTGTGCTGTAAAAAAATTATTCAGCACGGCTTCTTTTTTGGCATTGCCCTGGCTTCTCTGGCGGCTTAATACTTCAACCTCATCATGTTGCTTTGCGGCTAATTTGCTTTTTTCGGCATTCACCTCTTTGGATAAATCAGCATTGTTACCAGCAGTTGAAGGATTATTAGCTACCGGTGGTGCCGCGGCAAGCGTATTGTCATTCTCGGGTGCAATGTTGGCGGCAGCAGGTTTAACTGGATTTAACTGCGGTCCATCCGGGTTCGAAATATATTTATCATCAATAACAGGTTCATTCAGCTTTGCAATTGACCCTGGTAAGATTTTCTTTTCTTCGCTTGTTGCTGAGGCTGAAGGATTCAAAGATTCTGTAACGGATGCAGGAGATGTAATTTCAGTTAATAAACCGCTGTCAATTACGGCAGTTTTTACCGGTGCAATTTCCGATATGTTTGTGTCCTCTTCTTTATTGTTGTTAAAAAGAATGGTGAATGTAATACCGACGCCAATAATAAAAACTGCCGCCACCGCTTTCCACCAATTGTTTTTTGTTTTGTGTAATGGGATTACTTTGGCTACGGTTCCTTTGTTGGCAATTTCTTCCCGCAAAGCCACCAGTTGGTTGTTCCATTCTTTGTCCGGCATACCTTCGTAACCTTCCATAGCTTCTGCTAAAAAGGGGTCGTCCAATGATGCTTTTTCCATGGCGTGCATTTGCAATGGCGAGAGTTTGCCCGCCAGGTACTGCTCAATGTCCCTTGCTGTGTAAATAATATTTTTTTCTCTATCGTCCATCAATCAAATAATAATCTTTTACTTTTAACGTCTAAAAATCTAAACTCCTAACTCCTAACTCCTAACTGCTAAACCTAACCCCTAACTCTTGCCATCCATACAAATTTTTAAATTTCGCTTGCCATTCTGAATATAACTTCGCACTTTACTCCATTCAAATCCGGTTATTTCTGCAATTTCGTTATAACATTTGCTTTCCAGGTAAAAGAGCTTTACAGTTTGCTGCTGTTCATCCGGCAGCGTTTTCATGCAATGCTCTAATTTCTTAAAATTCTCCTCCTTTTCTAAAACCTCGCTCTTTAGATGCGTATTTTCTTCTGAATACATAAAGACCGGGTTAAATTCTGTTGTTTTTAGGTTCCTCGGGCTTCTCAGTTGCATTAAGCAGTAATTACGAGTCAAAACATGCAACCAACCCTTAAAATTGTCTACGTCATGTACCCTCAATTTAGTATTTAATTCACCAAAAATATCCATTACCGCATCCTTACAACGCTCAGTATCTTTAAAATATTTAAAACAAACACCATATATCAGGTCCATATAACGCTGGTACAAAATACTTAAATGGACAATATCGCCTGTGCTCTTAAAAGCAGCGAGCAATTCTTTGTCTGTGGAATTATCCGGAGATATGTTTTTTATAAATGCCAAATGCCCCTAACCCCTAAAGGGGCATAATTGTGTTTTGTTTATTAATTGTGTTACAAATCATTTTTTAAATATTAAAAAGATGCCCAAATAATTATTCTCCAAGTTCCCCCTTTAGGGGGCGGAGGGGGTGTCTGATTTACTCAAAATACACTTTCACTGTTTGGTAAAAAAGCCGGCTATTCATATACTGGCTATGCTGCAATTGTTTTTCTGAAAAGCCTTGTAAACCCAGTAACCCTGCTGCATTTCCTTTGTTGATGGCGATCTCCAGGTATCCGGCCGCATTGAACAACGCCAGTTTTTCGCCTTCCGGCACATCTGCATAGGTTTCGCTTATTTTATCAATTACTTCGTCCCGTTTAAACACTATTTTAAAACTTCGCCCTCTTCGTTGTTCCTCAAACTCATCTTTGTGAATGTTAACGATCACGTTCTCAAAATTATCTATAAAAATTATCTGTCCTTCAATATAATCGTTGCCCAACAAAGGCCTTAAAGGATTCTTAACATGAATGGAAACACCGGCATCGCCAATCTCCTCTATCTTTTTTCCATCGTGTAGATCGTTAAAGGCTTTTGCAAATACCGAAGCACAATAAAGCGTATTTTTTTGCTGATTTTTATCTAAAGCCAACGCCACTGTTTTTTGGGGAACTTCTTCCAGTATCATGGTAAGCAAACCATTGTCGGCACAGGCAATAAAATGGCCATTGTGCTCGGCCATTAATAGGTGCTCGGGTTTTTCATCAAATAAATTAACCAATATTAAATGAAAAGTGCCGGGCGGAAAGTTTTTGATGGCATTGCGGCAAACATAGGCCGACTGTGGATAATTAAACGGCGAAAGGTTATGGGTAATATCAATTAAAGAAAAAGCCGGGTTTGTTTGTAACAGTTGTCCCTTAACAGCGCCAATCAGAAAATCCTGTTGACCGATATCAGAAGTAAGGGTTAGTAAAGGCATTTTTTTTGTTAATCCGTTAATTGGTTAATTAGTTAATCCGTATGCTTATTCAAGTTAACGATTAAACGGATTAACGTTTAAACGGATTAACGGATTAACGTACAAGTTCCCCTTTTTTAAAGAAGAAATTTTTTACCAGTTTATCTGCCAGCGATGGAAAAAACCGGTTCAGGAAGACCGTTTG
>JANOUJ010000295.1:0-6936 GCA_031416815.1 Chitinophagaceae bacterium | reverse complement strand
CGGACATCTTACAACACAAAGCACCACTTTGTCTGAAACACAATATTCTTTTAATTCACGCTTTGCCGAAGGTGTGGGAACAAACCCCGAAGAACTGGTAGCCGCAGCTTATGCTGGATGTTTTGCCATGAAATTAAGTTTCGTTTTAAACGCTGCTGGTTTTACTGCCGATGTAGTTAACGTAAACTGCACCATTACACTGGATGGTGGTGCTTTAACAAATGCACACCTGGTGGTAAAGGCAACAGTGCCTGCCATTGACCAGGCCAAATTTGATGAATGTATGGAGGATGTAAAAGCAAATTGTCTTATCTCGAAACTGCTTAACATTGATAAAACCTACGAGGTAAGTTTGAATTGATGTAAAAGATTAGAATGACAAGTGTAAAAATTATTTCAATATTGTTATTTGCATTGTCTTCTTTGCAGGTAAAAGCCGCAACGGCTGATACATTGGTAGTCATTTTTGACAGGCAGCAATTTGTGCAGGGCGATAGTATTGAAATGGAAGTGTATGCTGAACCTTTCAGGCCTGATCAACCTGCACAAACCCTGCATGTATGGATCGACAATATTAAAACCGGTCGGCGCTGGAAGTATCGCTATCCCTTTATAAAAGGCCGGTATAAGTTTTCCCTGAGAGTAAGCGATAGCATTCCCAATGGTATGTATGCTTTTTATTTTTTGGTACAGAACAAATTTCTTGCGGTAAAAGGAAAACTTACAAATGCTTCGGAAGCAGATAAAGCAATCAATTATATAGCAACAACAAAAAACAAAGCGCCCATAATTGATGGCGTTGAATTAAATAGTGACGGTACCTTTAAAATTGAAGATCTGTTTTATACAGACTCGGTTTACTTTGGTTTTTCACCGGTAAAAAAAGGTAAGGTAAACCCATTAAAAATTTTATTTGAAACGCCCATCGACTCTGCATTTATACCGGATGCATCAACAGCCGAATTAATAACAATCGGATATACAACTGATATACCGGTTGATTATGTGGGTAAACTGAACAGAAAAGAAAAAGATTTGCTTAAAGAAGTTGTTGTACAAACAAAACAAAAAGGCAAGCGGGAAAAATTTGAAAAAGACAATGTGAGCGGCCTCTTTGCTTCTGATAATGCAAAGACGATTGACTTTTATGAAAATGATGAGCTTAAGAACTACCCCGATATTTACAGCTATCTTACTGCAAATGTTGCCGGCCTTACCACCTACAATGATGAAGAAACAGGCAAAACTGTCTTGTACTGGCGAAAAGAAAAAGTGAATATTTTTGTGGATGAATTCCTTGATGTTGATTTTTCACCAATATCGTTGAGTGTACAGGATATTGAAATGGTCAAAATATTCAGCCCTGGCTCAAGATTAGGCCTGGATGGATTTGGAGGGTCAGTTGCCATTTACACGAGGCGAATGAGTAGCCGCCCCGGAAACAGGCTTAGCAATTACAGCTTTTATGTAAAAGGGTATACAAAGAAAAATGCTGACTGGAAATAACTTGCTATTTTAAAAAATAAAACAGATAAAATGTCATTTCAAAACAAAACGGTTATCATCACCGGCGCATCACGTGGAATTGGAAAAGCTATCGGTTTAAGATTGGCGAAAGAAGGCGCAAATATTGTAATAGCTTCTAAGAGCGTTGAAGAAAATCCAAAACTTGGCGGTACCATTTTTTCTGCTGCAGCAGAGATGGAAGCTGCAGGTGGCAAAGCATTGGCTGTGCAGTGCGATATACGTTTTGAAGACCAGATACAAAACGTTGTTGATAAAACAGTGGAGCATTTTGGAGGTATTGATATTTTAATAAACAATGCATCAGCCATCAACCTTGCACCAACTGAAAAAACTGAACCCAAGCGCTTCGACCTGATGTATGATATTAATGTACGGGGTACTTTCATGGTGAGTCGTGCCTGTATCCCTTTTCTTAAAAAGGGAACCAATGCCCATATTTTAAATTTATCACCCCCAATTAATATGGACCTGAAGTGGTTTGAGAACCACCTTGCCTATACCATCAGCAAATATGATATGAGCATGATCGCACTGGGCTTATCGGCCGAGCTTAAAAAATACAATGTGGCGGCCAATGCACTTTGGCCACGCACTACCATAGCTACTGCCGCCGTAAATAATTTACTTGGTGGCGAAATACTTATGAAGATGAGCCGCACGGTGGATATTATTGCCGATGCAGCTTACTATATTTTATCTAAGCCATCCACATCCTGCACAGGCAATACTTTTATTGATGAAGATGTATTGGCCGCAGAAGGAATTACAGACTTAGAAAAATACTCCGTTGTACCAGGTGCTCAATTATATAAGGACCTTTTTGTTTAAAGCTGGCTGTTAATATATTCTTAAAAGCTTCTTTCTGTGATGAACGGTAACCTTTATTATGGTTGTACGTTTAATTTCGTACCTGCATCATTTCGCCATGAATGGTGTGTTCGCAAACCAATAAAGTATAGCCATGAAAAGTTTTAAACTTAAAGCATTATGCTTTTGCATCTTGCTAACTTCCGCCGCATTCGGCCAAACTGCAAAAAGACAACTCGCCGCTAAAAGAATTGCTACTACCATTAAAATTGACGGGGTTTTAGATGATGTCGATTGGAAAGCCGCTCCTGTGGCCGGTAAATTTGTTGAACGTAGGCCTACTCCATTCAGGGCCGAAAACCCTGACAATGCCACCGAGATCTATTTTTTATACAATAATGAAGGTATTTATGTGGGGGGATATTTACATGAAAAAAACAAAGACAGTGTTGCAGCTGAATTAACCGGCCGGGATGGTTTTGGCAATAATGATTTTCTGGGAGTGATATTCGATACGTATTATGATAAGCTGAATGGGTTTGAATATTTTGTTACGCCGCTGGGCGAACAGTATGATGCCAAAATATCGCCGAGCGGGGGCGAAGATTTTAGCTGGAACGCAGTTTGGGAAAGCAAATCTAAACTACAGCCCGATGGTTGGACGTTTGAAATGTTTATTCCCTATTCTGCCATCAGGTTTGGTAAAAAAAATGTGCAAGACTGGGGATTGAATATTGTAAGGCGCCGCCAAAAAAGTGGCCAACAGTTATTCTGGCAACCAATAGATCCCAATGTAAATGGATTTTTAACGCAGGAAGGGTTGTTTACCGGGCTGGAGAATATGAAGCCGCCGATGCGCCTGCAGTTCTCTCCCTATTTATCTGTTTATGAAAATTATGACGGAGCCGCTGCCAAAAAGCAGTATAAGACCACGTTAACCGGCGGCATGGATGTGAAGTATGGCATTAACCAGGCTTTTACACTGGACATGACGCTGATACCGGATTTTGGACAGGTACAGTCTGATAACCGTGTATTAAATCTTTCACCATTTGAAGTGCGGTTTAATGAGAACCGGGCATTTTTTACAGAGGGCGTTGAATTGTTCAATAAAGGGAATTTATTTTACAGCAGACGAATTGGATTGGAACCGAGGTTTAATAAATTTAACCCCCGTTCATACAAAGATGAAACTATTGAGTATCCAAGCCAGGCAAAGATTGTTAATGCCACTAAAATAAGCGGCCGTACACAAAAGGGCTTGGGCATTGGCGTATTGAATGCAGTTACGCAAAAGCAATTTGCTACTTTTATGGACACTACAACCAAGGAGCAATACCGTGCGGAAAATATGCCGCTTACCAATTACAATATCCTGGTTTTTGATCAAACCTTAAAGAACAACAGCAGCGTTTCATTGATAAATACAAATGTTTGGCGAAGCGGAAACGATTACGATGCAAACGTAACCTCTGCTTTGTTTGATCTTAATAATAAAAAGAACACCTGGAACATTGGGGGTAATGTAAGCTTCAGCAATATAATTGAGCAGGCAGGCAAAACTAAAACAGGGTATGCACATAGCGTTTATGTTGGTAAAACCAGTGGCCGCTTTACGTTTAATATCTGGCAGGAACTGTTCAATGATAAATATGACAAAAGCGATTTTGGGTTTTTTAACAACAACAACACGATGGACCAGGGTTTATGGGCAGGGTATAACTGGCCAAAACCCAAAGGATGGTATAACCAGATGAGGTTGAGTATAAATGGATGGTACAGCAGGCTGGTATCCCCAATCGATATATTGAGGCGTAAGGAAATGATGTTTCAGACTGCAGGGATCAATCTGAATTTTAATGCACAAACAAAAAAACTTTGGTGGTTTGGAATGAATATTAACGGAGGGCCCAACAGCCATGATTTTTATGAACCAAGATCTTATGGCCGTGTTTTTAAGAACAAAGCAAGGATAAATGCAAACCTTTGGTGGGGAAGTAATTCAGCAAAGAAGCTATCATGGGGGGGAAGTGTGTATGCTGGCACCGGTGGTGTTTTTCAACGTAAAAATTTAGATCTTAATTTGTCCGGAAAAATCAGGTTCAGCAGTAAATTTTCAGTAGACGGATCTGTGTATGCAAGCAGCAGTAAAAACCAATCGGGCTGGGCGGCCAAAATAGGCGATACCATATTTTTTTCCAAGAGAAACGTAAACAGCGTGGAAAATGTGCTAAACATTAAATACAATTTTACCAACAGGATGGGGTTTACTTTAAGGGCAAGGCATTATTGGAGCAAGGTAAATCCCCAACAGTTTTATGAACTGGATACCTACGGAAATCTGCAAACACCTACCAACCCATTCACAAAAAATGTAAGACAGAATTATAATTATTTAAGTGTGGATATGGTGTATACCTGGCAGTTTGCTCAGGGAAGCTTTTTCAGTGTGGTATGGAAAGATATTGGCGAAAGCTTTAACCGGGAGTTTGAAAAGAATTATACAAAAAATCTGGGTAACACCATTAGCGGCGACCAGTTCACCAGCTTTTCTGTAAGGGTCATTTATTTCCTTGATTATCTTACCATGAAAAGGAAAATAAAGAAAAAATAAAATTGGATAAGATCTTAAATAAAAAATGCCACAACTGGTTTATAAGTTGTGGCATTTCTTTTTCCAGGAAAACTTATTTCAACATAGCTTTTGGAACTTCTTTCTCCAATAAATATTTATAAATGAATTTTGTTTTCATGTTTTGAAAATGCAAGCCTTTGCTTCCGCCCCATCCGTGGCGGCCTCCGCTGTAAGGCATAAATTCAAAATCTTTTTTCAGGTCCTGCAGTTTGCTGATGAACTGAATACTGTTTTGCATGTGTACATTGTCATCTATCATGCCGTGTACTATTTGTATCATTCCTTTGTACTTAGCTGCATGCGTCATTACATTGCTGCTTTTGTATCCATCCGGATTGCTGGCAGGTGTGCCCATGAATCTTTCGGTATAATGAGAATCATAGAGCGTCCAGTCGGTTACACTGCCACCCGCCATACCATGTGTAAATACATCGCTACCATAGGTTAAAGCATAGCTGGCCATATATCCACCATAACTAAAACCAACAATACAAATTTTAGACGCATCTGCACCGCCATTGGCTATCAGCCATTTTACCATGGTGCTGTAATCTTTCATTTCCCAATAACCCAGGTTGTGATACATATTGGCCACGCCTTCTTTTCCAAAATGGCCGCTGGCACGATGATCCATCGAAACCTGTATCAACCCTTCTTTAGCATACCATTGCTGGTTGCCGCTAAGTCCCCAGGTATCCATTACGCTGCCGGCATTGGGTCCGCCATAAACAGAAACCAGAACAGGATATTTTTTGTTCTTATCCATGTTGATCGGCCAGGTAACTTTCATGGGCAGGTCATACAATCCGTCGTCGCTTTTTACACGGATGATCTCTGTTTTGGCTAGATTGTAATTACTAAATTCTTCTCCTTTGCCTTCGCCCAGTTCTTTTATGATCTTTCTTTGAGTGCTGATCAATGTCATTTTAGTTGGAGTGGATGCATTGGAATACGTGGTTACAAAATAAGATCCGCCGGGTGAGATGTTGATAGAATTATTATAATCGCCTAAAGTAAGGCGCTCCATATTTTTGCCATTGATATTGATGCGGTAAAGATCATTGCGTGCCGAGTTCTCCAGGCTTCTTGCAGTAAAATAAACCACGCCCTTTTTTTCATCAACATAATTTACATTGGTTACGGTAAACTTGCCTGATGTAATTGCATTGATTAGTTTACCCTTCATGTCATAAAAATATAAATGATTCCAACCTGAAGCATCGCTGTTAAGAATAAAGCCGGTGTTGTCATTTAAAAACTGAATACGGCCTCCCTGGTCATCCAGGTCAACCCAACTTTTTTGTTTTTCGTTGTAGAATTCGCTTTTACCACCCGTAATGTTATTAACCTCGTAAATGATCAGGTTATCCTGCTTGCGGTTCATCCATTGCACCAGCAAAGAACTGCCATCGGGTTTCCAGTAAGGCAAACCAAAATACTGGTCATCTTTTTCGTTAAAGGCAGCCCAAACAATATTATTTCCTTCAGGTTCTACAATGCCAACTTTTACTTCAGGGTTCGGATCACCCACTTTTGGATACCGCTGTGTTTCAACAACGCCGTGCAAACCGGTTGCATCTGTAAGCGTAAACACAGGAACCTTTGTATCATCAGAGCGGAAGAAAGCGATATGCTTGCTATTTGGGCTCCACCAAAAAGCACGGTGCCTGCCACTACGGCCAAGTATCTCTTCCATATATACCCAGCTTGCATAACCGTTCAAAATAGTTTCGCTGCCATCTTTGGTTAACCGGGTTTCTTTTTTTGTGGTTAGATTTACAGTATACAGGTCATTGTTTTTTGTATAGGCAATATAATTTCCATCAGGGCTAAGGGTTTGGTTTATTTCTTTAGCTGAATCGTTGGTCAGCTGTATATCTTCAACATTTTTCCTCCAGTACAGATCGTTTCCCTTAACTACAATTTCGGGTGTAGTTGCTACAGTGCCTTTGTTGATATTGGGCTCT